>JAHFEI010000145.1 GCA_023248615.1 Nitrospinales bacterium
TTTTCTCGATACATGTCCCATTTTCCACGCTCCTTTCGGTTACATGGAATATGAGGCAACGAAGCATTTCCCGTAAAATCAGCCCAATC
Organism: Nitrospinales bacterium; assembly: GCA_023248615.1. GTDB lineage: Bacteria > Nitrospinota_A > UBA7883 > JACRGQ01 > JACRGQ01 > JAHFEI01. The sequence continues at coordinate 90 of JAHFEI010000145.1, forward strand.
CTTCGGTTACATTTAATATGAGGCAATTCGACCGGAAGGCTCCTGTAAATATAAATGGGATATTCACGCGTGAAACAATTACAATCTTGGCTGCCATGTTTATAGATGAAGCGAATATTACGGTAAAAGCTGGCGACGGCGGCCCTGGGAGCACAAGCTTCCGGCGCGAGAAATTTGTTCCACGCGGCGGGCCGGACGGCGGCGACGGCGGCAAGGGCGGCGACGTGATATTTCTGGCAGACCGGGGCGAGTCTACCCTCTTGCAGTTCCGCTTCAAGCGCGAGTTCGATGCGGAGCGTGGCGGCCACGGCTCCGGCTCGAATTGCCACGGCAAGGACGGCGAGAACATAGTATTGAAAGTCCCACCGGGGACGTTGATAACGGATTTCGCGACCGGTGAGAAGCTGTGCGACCTCACCGAACACGGCCAAAGCTGGGTGGCCACAAAAGGCGGCATGGGGGGAAAAGGCAACGCATTTTTCCGCTCTTCCACCATGCAGGCCCCCAGATTTTCCCAGCCTGGGATAGAGGGCGAGGAAAAGAAGATACACCTCGAACTGAGGCTTTTGGCGGACGTGGGCATAATCGGCCTGCCGAACGCAGGCAAGAGCACTCTCATATCGCGCCTTACTGCGGCGAAGCCGAAGATAGCGGACTACCCCTTCACCACGCTATCGCCCAAGATAGGGGTGGTGCAGGCGGATGAAGGCTCTTTCGTAATGGCGGACATGCCGGGGCTGATAGAAGGCGCCCACGACGGCAAAGGGCTTGGCATAAGGTTTTTAAAGCATATAGCTCGCACGGCGGTGCTGTGCCACCTTATAGACGTAAGCGATCCGGATACGAAAAAAGTAAAACATGATTTTGAGATAATAGAACGGGAGCTGGAAAGTTTCGACCCGGCCATGTTGGAAAAGCGACAGTTTGTGGTGCTGACGAAAATAGATGCGTTGTCCGAGCGGGCGCCGCTGAAGAAGCTCATTAAGCTGTTTGAGAAGAAAGGGTTCACCGTGCTGGCAATATCCAGCGTTGCGGGGGAAAACCTGCCGCAACTGGTGCGGCAACTTCACGCCGCCGTAAAGCAGGCGCGGGAAGCAGAGCATACAAAGGAACAGGCAGAAAAAGACGGGCAACCGGCAGGGTAGTTTCCGGGGGCTAAAAGGGTATAATAAGCCCATCGGAGGAAAAAGTGGACGATGAGATACGGTTACTGCAAAACAACAGGAGCCTAAAGGCTCCCGTTGACAGCCAGGAAGCCCAGCGTTTTGCCAACGTGCTAAACAACGCAAAAACCTCGTTCCTGGAATACGACGAGCATAAGTACGAGTGCGACATCGTCGAGATGCGCTTGGGCGAGTTCATAGTGCTGAAGGTGCATAAGCCGGACCAAGGCCTTGTAAACGTCCCGCTGAGATACGATTTCTGCAAGTTGCGTGTGTTTACGGTGCAAGGGAAGGTTTACATTTTCCCCACATCCATAGTACAAAAAAAGATTCCGCTAATGGTAATTGCATTCCCGGAGAAGGAAGAGCCGGGCTTTGTGCGGACCGGCAAGCGCCTGTTCGTCCGGCAATCCACCCCCATAATCCTGCGTAAAAAGGAAAACCTGCTGGTGCCGAGGGATGCCACCGCAGTGGGGACGATAACGGACCTGAGCGAAGGCGGATGTAGCGTGATTAGCAGGATGCCGCTTACCAAAGGCGATAAAATACGCATTTTCCTAAATGTATCCCACGAGAAAGAGGCGCGCAATGTGGAGCTTTTTTGTATTATCCGCAGGGCCGCCCCCACCCCCGATGGGCAGGTGGAATACGGGCTTGCATGGCACGAGGTTTCTGAAAGCGTGAAGGCGGATATCAAAAACTTCCTCACAAGGCATCCGTCGCTTGGGGCCGGTGGCTGACCCTAAACGGGTTTTGGGGACCTTCCTTTCCGGCCTGTCGTCCCTACTATTTCCCCGGCGGTGCGCCATCTGCCGCGAGCCGCTTGCCGGCGCCGACCTGTTTGAAATCTGCGGCGGTTGCAAATCCGGCCTAAGCCTCCAGCCCGAACATTCATGCCGCGTGTGTGCCGCTCCTATTGATGGCGAGGTTGCGCAGGCCGGTATCATTACCTGTGGCCGGTGCCGCACGGACATGCCGCATTTCGATATGACATTTTGCGGGATGCGCTACGAAGGCAAAAGCCGCGATATGGTACACAGCTTCAAGTTCGACGGCAGGGCGCGGCTGGCCGGGATACTTTCCTCCGTGCTTTGCGTACAGTTGTACCAGAATGAAGAGGCGCACAAGGCGGATATGGTACTACCGGTGCCGCTTCACCGCAAAAGGCTTTTCGATAGGGGATATAACCAATCGTACCTGCTGGCTTGCGAAGTCGGTATGGCGCTTTCCATCCCGGTGGTGACAGGCCTTTTGGTGCGCCCCAAGTACACCATGCCGCAATCGTCGCAAACCCGCGCCGAGCGGAAAGAGAATATAAAAAATGCGTTCTCCGTGGAGAGGCCAGCAGAGGTGGAGGGGAAAACCGTACTGCTGGTGGACGATATCATGACGACCGGCGCAACGCTTTCGGAGGCGGCCAAAACGCTGAAGAAAAACGGCGCCGCCACTGTGATGTGCGCGGTCGCGGCACGCGCCTAGCCGACAATGCCAGAATGTCCGTTCCACTATCTTTGATGTTGGTGGGATAATCCTGCCTACCTTTCGTTGCGAAGCAACGAAGCGTTACTCCTGTTGCTCCTGCGGGGCGCGGCATGGGTTGCCGTGGCGGCAACAATCGCCGACAGGAATGTCAACGCTACCAACAACAGGGCTAACGGTAGCGTAAGCCATAATCCTCGATTCCGAAGTTAAAATTACTTTCCCCTCCTTCGCAAGGAGGGGATGAAGGGGAGGTTCCTCAACCCCACCTGCGCCTCCCCTTTCAAGGGGAGGAAATTAATTTTGATATCAGCCCTGTACCAAATTATTCTTTTGAAAATATCCAAATCAGGCATATTTATAAATTGTTTTGGGGTATTTTGAATTCCTGTCTTCGGAATCGAGGATAATGGTTGCCGCCGTCCCGTGCGCATCTTGGCGCAAGGGGAATCCGAATACTGGATCCCGCGTGCGCGGGAATGGCAGTGTTTTTGTAGTTCCCCCTCTTTGGCAGAGGGGGGAAAGGAGGATGCGCGGATTACACTTTCAGCTGGGAAACGCTTTTCCTTACGCCATCGGCGGATTTTTTCAGCAACGCCTTTTCTTCATCGGTGAGATGGAGTTCGTAAACCTTTTCCACCCCGGAAGAGCCGAGCATTACAGGAACGCCCATGAATATTCCGTCTATGCCGTATTCCCCTTCCATGTAAACGGGGCAAGGTAGCACGCGCTTCTTGTCGCGCACCACAGATTCCACCATCTGCGCTATGGAGGAGGCAGGCGCATAGTACGCGCTTCCCGTTTTAAGGTACTTCACTATTTCCGCGCCGCCATCCTGCGTGCGGGCCACCATGTCTTTTATCCGCTCTTTGGATATAAGTTGCGTGATGGGAATGCCCGATACGCTGGAGTAGCTGGGCAACGGCACCATATCCTCGCCGTGAAGCCCCATAACCATGGCATGCACATCTTCGTTGCTCACGCCAAGCTCCAGAGAAATGAAATGGCGGAACCGGGTCGCGTCCAGCACTCCCGCCATGCCGACTATGCGTGTCTTGCCGAGCTTTGCATACTTCTTCGCAACCCACGTCATAGTATCTACCGGGTTGGTAACGACTATCATGAAACAGTTCGGGGAATACTGGTACACCTTTTCGGCCACTTCCTTCACTATCCCCGCGTTCACGTCGCGCAGGTCTTCGCGGGTCATGCCCGGCTTGCGGGCCAGCCCCGCGCATATCACCACTATGTCGGAGTCTGCCGTATCGGCCGGTTACGTGCATATCGAAATTCTCCAGCGGGGCGGATTCCATAAGGTCTAGCGCCTTACCTTGCGGTATGCCCTCCACCACGTCTATAAGAACCACGTTTCCCAGCTTTTTGTATGCGCAAAGCTGTGCCGTTGTCGCGCCAACGTGTCCCGCACCTACTATGGTAATTTTCCAGCGCTTGTTCATAATAATTGTTGCCCAACCCTTCCTTAAATTTAACGGATTACTTGGCCTGCTTCGCCAACCCTAATGCGCCACCTGCCCTTATCTGGTCTTTCTCCCTGTCGGCAAGGCCGTGCTTCACCGGGATGTCGACACCCTTGGTCTCGTTACGCACTATGATGTTGTCGCTATCCAGGTTGCCCACGTTGATGGACAGCGTATCCCCCTGCGCGATCTTGTCGTAATCGGCTTCGTTTACGAACGTAAGCGGCACGATACCGAAATTGACCAGGTTGGAGCGGTGTATGCGGGCAAACGCCTTTACAATGACCGCCTTGATGCCCAAGTACATCGGAGCCAGCGCCGCATGCTCGCGGGAAGAGCCTTGGCCGTAGTTCGAGCCGCCGACGATGAAACCGCCGCCAGCCGCTTTTGCGCGGTCGTGGAACGTGGCATCTACGGATGCGAACACGTGCTTGGATATTTCCGGGATGTTGGAGCGCAACGGAAGTATCTTGGCTCCGGCCGGCATGATGTGGTCTGTGGTTATGTTATCGCCAACCTTCAGCAACACCGAGCCGGAAAGCACCGGCTCCAGCGGCTTGGTTTCCGGTAGCGGCTTGATGTTCGGGCCGCGTACCACTTCCACCGCCTTTTTGGACGGCTTCACTATCATGTTGTCCAACACCATGAAGGTTTTGGGCCAGGTTATCTTCGGCGCGGTTTTGCCAAGCTTGCGCGGGTCGGTAATCTCGCCCGTAAGCGCGGCGGCTATGCAGGTTTCGACCGAGCCAAGGTAAACCGAGGCATCTTTCGTACCGGATCGGCCCGGGAAATTCCTGTTGAACGACCGCACGGCAACGCCGCCGCTTGGCGGGGCAAAGCCCATGCCGATACAGGGGCCGCAACCGGATTCCAGTATGCGCGCGCCAGCCGCTATCATATGCTTCAACGCGCCATTGGCGGATATCATCTCGTACACCTGCTTGGAACCTGGGGTTATGGCAAGCGAAAGGCCTGGATGCACCGTTTTGCCCTTCAGCATCGCCGCCACCGTCATAAGGTCGCGGAATGAGGAGTTGGTGCAGGAACCTACGGCAACCTGCACGACCTTCGTCCCTTTCAGGCCCTTCACTTCCGTGATGTTGTCCGGGCTGTGCGGCTGTGCGGTAAGCGGCTCCAGCTTGCCCAGGTCTATTTCAAGCGCTACGTCGTAGGTTGCGTCCGCATCGGCGGAAAGCGCCTTGAAATCCTTGCCGCGCTTTTGTGCGACGAGGAATTTTTTGGTAACGTCATCGGATGGGAACACAGAGGTAGTTGCGCCCAACTCCGCGCCCATGTTGGTGATGGTTGCGCGTTCCGGCACGGACAGCGTCTTCACGCCGGGGCCGGTGTACTCCACTACCCTGCCTACGCCGCCCTTTACGGTCAGCTTGCGCAGGACTTCGAGAATGATATCCTTCGCGGCAACCCACGGCCTGAGCTTGCCGGTAAGGCGCACATTAACAACCTGTGGGCAGGTAAGGTGAAAAGGAACGCCAG
>JAHFEI010000146.1 GCA_023248615.1 Nitrospinales bacterium
ACACCTCACCTAACCAACTGACAGACGCATTGCAAACCGATACGTACAAAATAAAAGCAAATTTAATGCATGAAGGGGGGGCAAGGATTTCCGAGACCTTCCTTAAGGCAAACCAGCTTAGGGGGATTAACGAGAATGGACTAGGGGTAATCCATCTTGCCGCCTACAACGCCAAAGGTGGGCTGGAGCGGGATATCTACGTCAGCAAGTGGACTTACGAGAACCTCGCAACGCACATTCGGCTTCACGGCATTTTCAACGTAAACGATAAATCGTACCGCTCCGCTTTGCAAAAGGCGGCACATGATTCCAGCCAACCATATACAGGCCCTCACGGATTAAGGTGGAACTTCGCCCAGCGCCGGATGAATGAACTTCAAGAGAAGGGGCATACATACGAACATGCCTTGTTCATCGTTTCCCACGAGATGGGCCATAGCCGCCCGGACATTACAGAGCGGTACCTGAAATGACCTCTAAGGCTATTTTTTAGGGAATATGAATAAATACATATGAGAAATAACGGCTTTGACCAAACCCATCCGAGCATTAGCTTGGAATGCGGGCTTAACCCGTTTACACTGTCGGACATGGGGTTGGTTCAAGCACGGGCATACAAGAGCGGCAAATGGCAGTTGTATTACACCTACCCCGATCCCTTTACCGGAAATGCACGTCGATGGTTCATATATTCGATTAAGTACCAGAACGTCTGGGTACCGATAAACTCAAAACAACTTGCTGATCAAGTACGCGCGATTATCAATAAAGAAGTGGACGATAGAAAACACAATCCGTGGCAATATCAAAAATCGTTCGGCAATGCGCTCTCCTTTAATGTTCAAGTCGAAAAGTATTTCGAATACCTTACTGAACGGGTAAAACGGGGATTGATAAAACCAGACCACTTCAATAAATCTAAAAGGCTTTTTGATGAAGTATTTAAGCCATATTTCGACAATATGGATGTCACACATGTAACCGCCGTCCAGACCGACGAACTCACGCGAAAGCTCCCCACTTCGTGGAAACCTAAAACGCTGAAGAATGCGTTTGATATTTTGAAAGCGTTTTTCAACCGGCTGGAGTATTTGAACATAATTCATAAATCACCTGCATTCCCAGATTTAGGAAAAATGCCCAAACCGGCTATTGAGTGGATAAATGAACAGTCCCAAGATGAAATCCTATCCGGCATACCGAGCCGCTATCGTTCTATTTATCAGGTTATGGCGGCACATGGGTTGCGGCCGGGAGAAGCAAGGGCACTCCAAAAAGGCGACGTGGCCTTTGGTGGTGAATATGGTTCTATTACTATCAAACGGGCATTCAGTGACGACACGCTTTTCGAAACGCCAAAAGACAAAGAAGCGCGTGTGGTGCCAATAAACCCGAAGGCACGGGAGTTACTGGAATCCATAATTTCACGGGTAGTAGGCAATTCGACATTTCTTTTCATTGACCCCGATACTGGCAAGCCCTATACGCGCCGAAAGGTTTATACGCAGTGGACTAAAGCGGCAAAGAAGGCCGGATACGATATAGATAATTATCGCGGCGTTAGGACATCCTATATTTCACAAATGGCCCAGGATGGAAAAGCGATTCAGGCGGTAAGTGCGGCGGCGGGGCATAGCACGTTGGAAATGACCCAGCATTATTTCAAGATGGTCTCAGAACCCACCGGCAAACTGCTTTACGGCAAGGATAACCTCCATAAGCTCCGGCGGAAAAAGACCGACTAGGCGGCGTTTGCGGGGACATCGCACTCCTCATCGCTACAACGAGTTTCACCACTTTTTTGTTTTTACCGCTATTCCACCACCTTCCAGCCGCTTGGCTTTTGGGACTACATTAGAACAGGCTAAAAATTTACTCCACATATGGTGAGGTTAGGAAAGTGCGTACCATGCGCCCCGACCAGCGCCATGCAGCACTAGATGCCCTTTCCCGGCCAACTGGCGGAAGTGCTCCTTGAGCGTATTCCGACCAACGCCGGTAACGGTCATCATGCCGCCAATGGTCACACGGCCATGTGCGCGGGCGTATTCCAAAATCTGAACGGATAATTCCGACATGGCGGAAAGAACCAATTTCTCCCTATCCACCTTTTTAGCCAAGCGCTTCATTTGCTGTTGCATGGTGCGCAAGAAGAACAATATCCACGGTTGCCAGTTCGGCTTATCCGTGCGGATGGTGCCTTGGGTTTGGCGGAGGGCAATATAATAATCCTCCTTGCTTTGTTCGACCACACTTTCGAGTGAACTATACGGAACATAAGCATACCCGGTACGCAACAAAAGTAAGGTGGTGAGGATACGGCTTAAACGGCCATTCCCATCCTGAAAGGGGTGAATCTCCAAAAACACCACCACAAAAACGGAAATGACCAACAAGGGGTGGATCTGCTTTGTCTCCAGCGCCTCATTGATCCACGACACCAAATCTTGCATCAGGCGCGGCGTATCGAAAGGGGTAGCCGTCTCAAATATTATCCCTACCTGCTTGCCGGACTCGTCGAATGCCGCAACGCTGTTTGAAGATGTTTTATAGTTACCGCGATGCCGTGCGTCCTTTTCGCTGTATTTCAGCAAGTCGCGGTGCAACTGCTTAATATGATTTTCGGTGATGCCTATCTCTTCCCATGAGCGGAAGACCAACTCCATCGCCTCGGCGTAGCCCGCAACTTCCTGCTCGTCGCGGCTGGCAAAAGATTTGATCTCCAATTTGCCCAGCAAGGTTTCAACCTCCCGGTCGGAGAGCTTGCTCCCTTCAATACGGGTGGAAGAGCCGATGCTTTCTATGGTGGCCACTCGCCGTAATGCGAAGAGTCGGTCGGGAGCCAAAGTGCCAAACGCCCGCCACGCGCCTTTAAATTCGTCAATCTCGGCAATTAGGGAAAGCACTTCCGGGGTTATCTGTATAGCATTGCTTTTGATCATCTAGGCCAATTATACACCCATTTACACCCATTTAGGGAATTGCTGTTAAATCCGCCAACATCAGCTACCCGCGATAGGCATGTACCTCCGCTGGAACCCTTAATCAGGTAAATATCCCGTAGCCATGGGATGCCCGTTAAGATCACACTCCACCGTCAAGTGTGTGCAGGTGTGTGCAGGCCATTTTTTAATTTTGCAAGTATTTGATTTTATGTGCGTTATGTGGTGCTGTCCGGGGTTCGAATCCCTGCACCGCCACCAATTTTTCAATGGCTTATCCCCCAAAAGGCTGTGTGAAGGTTTGCCTTCCGACCATCTACTTAAACTTCTGCTACCGATCATTCACCCGCAGGGATAAGGACATCGCAGAGTCCTACCAACTTGCCTATGGAGCAAGAGAGACATTCCCCACTTTTGGCGAAAATACTTTTCCCCTCCAGTACGTTCACGATATTGAACGCCACAGCATAATCGTTCCCCTGTTTTTTGGAGACGGTAAGCGCCGCCACCAGTTCCGCGTTGAAATGCTTTGCCACCCGCGCATAGCACGCATCCAGGTCGCAATCGGCCTTTTGGTTTTCCTCCCGTAGCGCTTTTTGGAGGAATTTTTCAACCTTGCCGCCGTAAACGAGGTCGTACTTTTCCCCCAACAGGCTGGCGAGCTTTATAGCCAATTGCAACTTTTCACCCTGAGTAAACGGGCCAGACACCGGCAGGAGGACAAGGCGGGCCGCCCCTCCCCTCTTTTCCGCCGCGCTGGCGGAAGAAGGAAACACAAGTATCCCCACCAATAAAATCGCCACCAACCACTTCATTGTTTCCCCCACGAACGAATGTAATCTACTAGGGATTTCACCTGCTCTTCGGTCAGCGATGGCGAAACCCCGTCCACATATGCGGGCATGTACATATCCAGCAAGCCATGCACGGTCACATCCCGCAGGTAGGCATCGCCCACCGAGGCGAGCCATGCAGGGTCGTTCAGCGCACGCGCACTGGCTCCGGCTCCCTTGCTACCATGGCACTGGGCGCAAACCCGGTGGTACAGGTAGGCTCCCTTCTGCCCCACGCCGGAATCCAGATGGCAAGTCTTGCACCGGGAATCCGTCGTCACCAACAGCCTGTTTTCCACCACCGGATGCGGCGGAGGTACAAGTTCCGCCGTCAACGTCAGTTCTATTTTGTCCTCGTCCGCATTCTCCAGGAAAACTTCAATCGTCTTCACCATAATCCCGTGTTTCCCCTTGGTGTCTACCGTCACGTCCATACGCCCGGATTCGCCGGGAGCGTACTCGCGGAAAGCGATCTCGGCGGTGGTGCAACCACAGGAGCTTTTTGTCTTAACGATACGCGCCGGGCCTTTCCCCTCGTTTTTGAAGAGAAACGTCTGGCTCACCTTATCCCCTTCCAGCGCCTTGCCAAAGTCATGGAATGTTTTTTCAAAAACTATTTTCCCCGTAGCCACCGCCTTCGGAGCGGCGCCACGCTTGCCCGTAGCATCGGCGGCCAAAGGCAAAGCGGCGCAGATAACACCGGCAACCAGGCATACCCACGCTTTACATCGCATCGGTCACTCCAGGGCTTTTATCGCCTGCTCCACTTTGGTCATGTTGTCCTCCGTAAACCCGGATAGCACATGTGTGATGACGTTGTTCGAATCCATCAGCACCGTGTGCGGATAGCCGGTAAAATTGTAAAGCTCCATCAGCTTGCGCCCAGCCATCACCACCGTTGCCGGGTGCCCCGGAAGCGCCGCCAGGAACTCGACCACTTCGGAGCGGGGGTTGGAATCGCAATGCACCGCCACGAACTGCACGTTTGGGTGCTCTTTCTCCATCCTCGCCATTTCCGGCAATTCCTTCTTGCACGGAATGCACTTCACCCAAAAAAAGTTCAGCACCTTGGGCCGCGCCTCCTGCTTGGAGAGGATAAAAACTTTATCCTCCATCGTGCGCCCCATAAAGCTGGGCGCCGGTGTGCCTACCGCAAGCCCCTCGGCCCAAACCGCCGGTGAAAACAGCAATACCGCCGATAAGACCAGGGCCATAACCATATCTCTCACTTGTTCGCCTCCTTGGAATTTGTTTCGCCCAGAAAAGCGAGCTTGCCGCTTTTTATAATCTTGTCCAACGCCGCCTCCCAATCCAGCTTCTCCTCCTCCCACGAAATAACCTGGCCACTTACCGCCGCAGGCTCGTGTATGGGGGATTTCGATTGCACCGTGTACATGGTCGCCTGCACCTTCAGCGTCCCCTTGTACCCGCCCATGCCGCTTTGCTCCACATTCCTTTCCAGTTTCAAGACCGCAAGCCAGCCGAACCCCAAATCTTTCGCAGACCGGAAACAGCCCTCCAGCGATTCGCACCCCCCCATCAGCCTGTCCGACCCGGGCGAAAGCGAGCGCACACGCTCCACCACCTTATCCGAAAGCGCTTTGGAAAAACCTTCGGGAAGTTGCACCACGGTAAACAGCACGCGCTCGGTATTCGTTTTCATTTCCGCGCTTAGCCGTTCGCGCTCCTTGCCCAGCTTGGCGCTGTAAAACTCTTTGCCGGATTCGCCGGGAAGGAATGTAAAATTGACCCCTTCCAGTATGGCGGCGGCATCGGCCAACAAGTCCAGTTGCGTTTGCTTGGGCATGGTGCGTTCCTGCTTTTTCACCTCGTCAACCAGCCCCATCATGGCACCAAACCTGCTCCGGGCCTCCACGGCCTCCCGCTCTACGCTAACCAAAGTGTAGAGTACG
>JAHFEI010000008.1 GCA_023248615.1 Nitrospinales bacterium
TAACAACCGCAAAATATTTTTCCAGGGGCTTTTGGATTACGACTTCAAAATATGGGGGACGGAGTGGGATATCTCCACCGCAGTCGGCTCGCGCGTAAAAAATTTCAACCAGCGCATGTCGCCGGAAGAGTACATCAAAATATTCAGCGCTTCAAAAATAAATATCAACCTGCACAGTTCGGCCATGCTTGCGGGGATAGACCCGGTGGGCGATTTCGTAAACCCCCGTGTATTCGAACTGGCGGCGTGCGGCGCCTTCTCGCTGGTGGATGGAAGGACGGAACTGGGCGCGTTGTTTGACGTTGGCAAAGAGATAGACACCTTCGGTTCGCTTTCCGAACTGCGGGACAAGATTGATTATTACCTTGCCAACCCTGAAGCGCGGTTAAAAATGGCCGCCGCCGCACGCGTGCGCGTATTGAAAGAGCATACGTTCGAGCACAGGATGGAAACGCTTTTGTCCGCCGTAATATCCTGCGAGGGGGAAAGTTTCTGCTCCCGCCCCGCAGACGTACCGGCTTACTCCCGCAACATCGTGAAGAACATGATGGAAGAGGCGGCTGGTGATACGGAACTGTCCGCGTTTTTAAGCCAGTTCAATCCCGGCGACAGCCTGGCGCTGAAGGACGCTATGGAAAAAATCAACACCGGCAAGGGCCGCCTTTCGCGGAGCGAATCCTTGATGCTGATGGTAAATGAATTGCTGATACAAGGATGAAAAAGATACTCATTTTGAACTTCACCCGGATAGGGGACCTGATACAGACCACACCTTTGCTCGCCGGGCTGAAAGAGTCCGACCCCTCATGCGAGATAACGTTGGTGGGAAATGTAAGCTTTATCGGCATCTGTAATAACCTGCCGAATATAGACAAGCTGGAAGTTTTCGATGTAAAGCAGTTCATCAATGCGGACGGCGGCTCGACATCCATATTGGACGTGTACCGATATCTGGACGGTTTGGTAAAACGCCTGAAGGCGGGCAAGTACGACATGCTGATAAACCTTAGCCATTCCAACCTTACCGCAGTGATGGGGCGGATGCTGGAAATACCGGATGTGCGCGGCATATATTCCACCGATGACGGGTTTAAGGTCATCAACGACCCGTGGCTGATGTACTTTTCTTCCCTGCTGTCGTTCCGCCACTACAATACGTTTAACCTTGTCGATCTCTACCAACTCGGCGGCGGCGTGAAACCGAAGGCGCGTGGCCTGTTGATTGACGATAAAAAACCGCAGGAAGATATAAAAGGGCTTCTGGAAGAATTGGGGATAGCGGAAGGGGAGAAGATAATCGGGATACAGGCGGGAGCCAGCATGAAGGAGCGGCGTTGGCCTTCTGAAAAATTTGCCCAAGCCGCAGATATGATTTCCGAACGGTGGGGCGCGAAAGTGGCGCTTTTTGGTGCCGGTTCCGAAAAGGAACTTGTGGACGAAGTGGCATCCAAGATGCGCCGCCCGCACCTGAACTTGGCGGGGCGCACGACCCTTGAGCAATTGATAGGGATGGTTCGGCGGTGCAGTGTTTTGGTTACAAACGATACTGCCACCATGCATATAGCAGCTGCTGTTGGTACACCCATTGCCGCGCTTTTTCTGGTGCATGCCTATGCGGCGGAAACAGGGCCCTACTGCGAGGGGGCTGTTGTGCTGGAGCCGGAGATATCCTGCTTTCCGTGCATGCATTCATCCAAATGCCCGCACTATGCCTGCCTGGACTACATAACCCCGCAACATGTTGCGGATGCGGCCGATATTTGCATCGGCATGAAAAACGGGAAAGCTCCGGAAGTGGCGGACAGCGCGTTTCCCGGGGTGCGGGTGATGTCCACATTTTTCGATGAGGCAGGCATGCTAGACCTCCGGCTCTTGAAAAAGGCGCTACCCGGAGATAGGGACATCCTGGGCAGGATGTACCGTTATCTTTTTGTGCGTACACTGACAGGCAGCGTATCGCCTGGCTATTGGAGAAACCCGCTGGAAAAAAACTTCCGGTATGGCCCGAAGGAAGACGCCGCAACGTGGGGTGGGAAGGAACAGGCGGCTTTTAGGAAACTTGCGGAAGCCGCCGCTGAAGGTATCAAGACAATAGGCCGGGCTACCAAAGATTACAAAAAAGGGCAGATAGAAAAGGTGAAGCAACATGGGCATGAGCTTGCCGGAATTGACGGCAAAATAGAAATGGCAGGGCTTGCCAATCCCGAACTTATGCCGATAGTCCGTCTTTTCACAATGGGGAAAGGGAACATGGGCGAGACCTCCATTGAGGTGATGTTAGAGCAGACAAAAATGTTGTACACTAAGGCCAAGGTTGCGGCCGAATTGATGGCTGGCATGCTGGAGGAGTTTATCGGCGCACAAAAGTGATGGCCGGAACCGGGTGTAGGACAATCCCGTGAAAGGAAAGAGATGATTATCAGGCTTAACGATGAGGATATACAGTGGAACCCGGAAGGACAGCAGATGCTGGGTGAGATACTTGAGGAGTTTGTCGCAAAGAGGTTTTTTAAGGACGAATTCATATCGTCCATGAGCGTTAACGGGGTACTCGTTTTGGATGATGAAATGGAACCCATGAAGAGCAAGCCGATATCCGATATATCGTCGCTCGTCATAAGTACCGAGACTTTCCGCAATGTCTCAATCCGGTCCCTGGAATCCATGGGCCAATACCTGGACGGACTGGCGGGGATGGTGGAGCAGAGCGCGGACAAGTTCCGCATGGAAGATGATACGGAGGCGAACAAGTATTTCATTAGCTGTGTTGAGGGGCTTCAGACGTTTGTTGGGATAATCGACAAGGTGAAGACGCTAAATTCGCTCGACTTCAGCGCGATAGAATTCGAAGGCTCCTCGCTGAGCAAAAAGGAGCACGAGTTGCTCAGTGTCTTGAACTCCCTGTTCGAGATGCAAAAGGCAAGGGACTGGATAAGCTTGGCGGACATCCTTGAGTACGAGCTTGTTCCGCTGGTGTTGCAGTGGAAAGAGATACTTCTCTCCATTGCTGTCGTGTTGAAGGGCATGTAATTTCGCCTCCCGCTTCCTGCGGGCCGTTATTTATATATGCGCCACAAAATTATAGCGGATCCGGTTTACGGTTATTTGCGCGTAGACCCTATCCCGTCGAGGGATGAGTTGGCGGAGTACTACCTGAAAAATTATTATTCGGAGTCCACCGTCTTTCGCGATTTTACAGCCGAGCCGAAAAAAGAGGAACTGGAGCATTTCGCCGTCCGTTGCGAAGATATCCTGGAGCGGGTAGAGGAGCACTTCGGTGTTTCTTCCGGGCTATCCATATTGGATATAGGGTGCGGCTTCGGCTACTCGGTAAAGTTTTTCAGGGACAAGGGGCTGGATGCGGCAGGTATCGAACCATCCAGGGAGGCAACCTCATACGCGGCGAAAGATGGGTTGAACGTAGTTCGCGGTGAGATAGACGATTTCAGTGTGGCGTTTGGCAAGAAGTTTGATGTAGTTTTGATTATGGACGTGCTGGAACACTTGCGCGAGCCGTGGCGCATACTGAAATATGCTAGGGAAGAATTGCTGAAGCCGGGCGGCCTTTTGGTGGTGGATGTGCCGAACGACTTCAACGATTTTCAAAAAGCCGCAAACGCCGAATATCGCTTGGACGAATGGTGGGTGGTGCCGCCTATCCATATAAACTATTTTACCGTTTCAAGCATCCAAGCCCTTCTTTGCCGGTGCGGATACGCCATCCGGGGAGCCGTCAGTTCGTTCCCGCTGGAGATGTTCCTCATGATGGGGGAGAATTATGTGGGCGACCCGGAGACGGGAAGGCGGTGCCACAATAAGCGCGTGCTACTTGAGCGCGCCATGCGTAGCCACGGCGGAAAAGACAAGCTGAGGAAACTCTACGAGGCGCTGGCGAAGCTTGAACTAGGTAGGCAGGTGGTTGTTTACGCCGTACCGGAATAGCGGCGTCAGTTCCGCGGCGACCACGACGGGCTGAATGCGCCGGTCGGCATGTTTGTTATCTGTACCTGATTTTCGCCGTTCGCGTTCATGATGTAGATTTGCCGTTCCCCGGAGCGCGTGCTACTGAACACCAAGTTCCGCCCGTCCGGCGACCACGATGGGGATTCGTTTTTTCCGGCATCCGCCGTTATCTGCTTCTCTACGGAGCCATCAACGCTTTTCACAACTATGTTGAATGTCCAATCCATCATGGAGGCGTAAGCTATCCTGTCGTCTTTGGGTGACCACGATGGGTCCCCGTTGTAATCGCCGTTAAAGGTAAAGCGCTGTGGGTTGGTTCCATCGGTGTTCATTATGTATATCTGCGGTTTGCCCGGCATATCCGAGACATAGGCTATCTGTTTACTATCCGGCGAGAACGAGGGAGACGTCTCTATGGATTCGGAGTCGGTTAGTTTTCGCAGGTCGTGCCCATCCGGGGTTATGGTGTAGATATCCGTGTTGCCGTGGATGGACATTGCAAAGGCAATCAGCTTGCCGTCCGGCGACCATGTGGCGGCAGATTGGCTGTTACCCGTTTTTGGGAGCAACGGCTTTACGCTTCCACCACGTAAATCCATGGTGAAGGCGGAGGCGCCTTTGGTGTGGAAGGAGGTGAAAAGTAGCTTGTCCCCTAGCGGCGACCACTCCGGCGACATGATGATACTTTTAATCGATGTTATCTGTTTTACATTTTGGCCGTCGTAATCCGAGATGAAAAGTTCCTTGTTGCCTGCCACATGGGAGGTAAACGCGATGCGCGAATCGGCCACGCCTGCCTCACCCGTGAAGCGGTAAACCACCTGGTCGGAAAACTTGTGGACCATTTTCCTCAGTATTGCACGCGCCCCGGTGTAGCGCGCGCCGTATATCTGTTCCTGGTTTCCCACATCGTTCAGCCTGCATTCCACGGCAATCTGGTCGTTTGAGATGGCGTAGTATTCCGCTTTCACCAGTGCGTTTACCCCCGCTTGTCCCCACAACTTCCAATCAGTGCCTTTGGTTTCTTTTTCCCTCGCCGCGATTTCGCCGAGGATGTTGCTATCTTTCAGGACGTTAAAGTAGCCGGAAAAAAGAAGGTCGAAATCCATTATTTCCTTGGCGGTAGCGCCTAGCGGGTTCTCCTCCGCTTTTTGCAGGGCCGTAGGTTTGAAAGAAAATTCCGGCACGGCCATATTTATATGAGCCGATCGTTTGCGCGTTATATCTATAAAAACTTCCGCCGCCTGCGCAAGTACTGCAGAGGCAGAAAATATGGCAATGCCTATGGCCAGTTTTTTAATGCCCCGGTTCGATAGTAAATCCAAAATGAACCTCCAAAGTGTCGTCTTTGTATCCTTGCGGCAGGGGCGGGAAGGGGGCGGACTTGCGCACTGCTTCCATAGCCGAATTATCTATTTGGTCGTTGAGTGTGGATTGCTCCACATTGAGTTTCGCTATATTTCCCTTACGGTCAATCTGGAAAAACACGATGGCCTTAAGCGGCCTGTCGGCAAAGTAATTCAGCTTCAGCGCATCCCAGTTTTGGAAGATTTTGGATTCCATCACGCGCAGGTACCATTCGTAGGGGAATTTCTGTATGTCTACCGTACCGCCGCCTTTTCGCTCGCGCACTTCCTTGGCCACCGATTGGGACTGTTTGTCCTCCTCCACCGCTTGCTTAACCTTGTGGGGAGCCGCTACGGTTTTTTCCGCCGCTACCGTTGTTTTTTTTGGCACGATTTTATTTACCACCGCCATTTTTTTTATTTCCCCGCCGGTGTCCTTTGTTACCGGCAACAGTTTTTTCTCGATAGGCTCAACTTTCTTCACTGCCATAGCCTGCGGGGCGGGAACGGCATCCACAACACTGGATTTTCCCATTGCCGCTTTGTCGGCAACAGGGCCTGGGTCTATCAGGTGTACTACATAGGCATCCGGTTTAATGGAGAGTTTTATCTTTGGCGCCCAATATTCGGAATAGGCGTACATCCCGCCGAGCGCGGCAACGTGCAGTACCAGCGATACCGCAATGGTGATGGCGAATATATCCGCCCCGTCCTGGCCTTCGTGGCTTGATGGAAGATGTCCGCCGCCAGCCGGGATACTGTGCATTACTGTACGTTAGGCAATGGCTCTGTCACCATCCCCAGGTTACGCACTCCGGCATGCCGGGCCGACGCCATTATCTGCATAACGTAGCCGTAAGGAAGTTCCTCATCCGCCCGAAGGAACATATCCACGTTGCTGTTTGAGCGCACAATCTGGGCTAGGCGTTTCTCAAGCTCTGCGGGGGCTATCCGCTTTTCGTTCAGGAAAACCCTCTTGTCGCGGTAGACGGTTATCACCCAGCTTTCTTCCCTTGTCACGGGGCTTGCTTCCACCTTCGGCAATTTTACGTCGAAGCCGAAGCGGGCCAGCGGCGCCGTTACCATAAAAATAATCAGCAACACCAGCATCACATCCACCATAGGCGTTACGTTGATGTCCGACATCGCCCCGTGGCTACGGCGAAAACGCTTTCCTCTGTATGACATTTCAAAACCCCCAAAAACTTCCGGGTAATTATACCCGCTGGGCGCGCCGGATAAAAGGGTTGGTTAAAAAATGGTTTGGCGCACGAGAGGGTGGGGGAGGGGCGTATCGGAGGCGGTCAGCCCTTTATGTTAAGGAGGCTACCGATGCTTTTTTCGTTGGCCTTCAATCCCGATTTCAGCGCGCTTACCCCGGCCTGCAACAGTAGGTCGTTTTTGGCTTTTGCCGACACTTCGCTGGCGTAATCCAGGCCGCGTATCTGTGCGTCCGCCGCCATCAGGTTTTCTTTCGCCACCGAAAGGTTTTGCGCCCCGGCGTTGAATCGGTTTTCCAGCGCGCCAACCTCCGAGCGGTTTTGCGACACCATGGATATGGCCTTATCAATATTTTGTAGCGATGCGGCGGCGTTTGCGGCGGTATCCACGGTATTTGCGTGTATGCCCAGCGAGTTGGTATCCATCGCCTGTATGGTGTTGATTGAAATCTGGTCTGCGGGGGAATTTTTTATCCCGGCCTGGATGGTAAGGGGTGTCTGCGCGTTCGGCCCCAATTGCCCGGTCAGCAGTTGCTGTCCGTTGAATTCCGTAGTTTGCGTTATCCGGTTTATCTCGCTTTTGATGCTACCAAACTCGTTATTTACCGTCTGCCGTTGCTGGTCGTTCATTGTGCCGTTCGCGGCCTGCATAGCCAGCTCCCGCCCGCGCACCAGCAGGTCGCCTATTTGGCCCATGCCACCCTCGGCGGTACGCAGTAGCGAACTTCCGGCGCCGATGTTGTTTGTGGCCTGATCCATGGAAGATATTTGCGATTTCAATTGCTCGGAAATGGCGAGTCCCGCCGCATCGTCCGCCGCCTTATTGATGCGCTGTCCGCTGGCAAGCTTGGCGAAGCTGTCACCCAGGCTTTGCGCCGATTGCGATATCCGGTTCTGGATACCGCCCATATTCGATAATGACGTAGGTTTAATCATAATTTTTAACCTCAGCACTATTGTATATTATTTTCACGCAAATTCAAGCTCTGTAGGTTTTTCTGTAGGTTTTGTAGCTTCCACGTTGGCGTATTTACAGTTGATTGTCTTTGCCTACTTGGGACTTCTCGGGCTTTTACAACCCCCGGCTTTTTGGGAAGCCGGGGGTTCTCTATAGTATTGCTTAGCAGTGGCTCAGTCGCCGGTGCTGGTTTCGCTACCAGGAACGCGGAAGTTAAAGCCCGCGCTTGCGGTGGCGTTCATAATGGTCGAGTAACCCCTTATCTTGCCGGCCGAGGAGCCGGTTATCAGGGCAATACCACGAATACTGGTGTCAAGCTGGGTGGTGGTTAGGGTGCCGGTTGCGGCCGGGCCTGCTGAGTTAGTGGAGAAGTTCCACATGGCACCCGCCGCCATCGTCCTGGTGGTGGAGCCGACAAGGGTGTTGCTCATGTTGTTAAAGGTGACGGTCGCCGTAACAGTATTGGCGGTGTCGGTATTCCGTATGTTGTAATAGGTTGCCCACGAACCTGCGGTGTTATGGTACCAGAAGCCTGTGTCGGCATTGGACGTACCGCTAAATACGACTGATGCGGCAATCGCAAACAGGAAAATCGCAATCTTCTTCATTCGTAAATCCTCCAAAAAAATAAAATAAAAAAATAAAGCTGAATAATTTCTATCTAGCTAAGAACCTCTATTGATATAAGCTAACCGCCTTTCCCCCCACTCCATTCATCACTTCGGTCCGATAAACATTGCTATTGCCAGCAGGTATCAATGCGGGCATCTCCCAATTTTTGGCGAACATGCTCCGTGACTTTTCTTCTGAACGCGCGCCTGTTTTTGACCCTAGACCAGCGATGTCGCTTGATTAGCGCATAACTTTTCTCCGGTAGCGGCGCCGGGAAATGGAAGTATCCGGATGCCAGCCGGTTGCCCCCAAGTAATGTCCAGAACTCGTCATACGCAGAGGCGAAATCCTGGGGGTGTGAAACGCTTCCGGTGGACACCTGCTTATCTGCGCTGATTCCCAGAATGTGTTTGATCTCCAAGGCCAAGGCAATTCCGCATAAAGCGGACATCAAAACACGCGGGATGCTGATATCGACCATTGATTTGGTCGCGAATTTTACGAGATTATCCTGTCCTTTGAAGCCTTGGAGCCGGGTTACGAGAATGGCTGAGCCGGAATTATTTACCCCTACTAATCCAGCCGGAACGATGACAAAAGACATGGCGTATATGCCAACTGCATTCATTTTAAAATACAGGGTCAATTCCCCTTCACGGTCGGTTGGGGATGAGGTGGTAAGGCAAATTTCCAACGATGATGTTTCCGCATCCATTTCCCACACTACCGCTTGTCCGGTTACGATTTTGCTTAGAAAGGCCTGCGACAGGTGGCGAGGCAAGTATGCGTAATGGTTCAACAAGATTGCCGCGCGATCAGCTGTAGAAAAGTCTTTTGAATAGTTCTGCCTCGAAAACTTAAGAAAACGGGTCGGCAACTTTTGCCAAAAAGGTTGGCACTCATCTACCACCAGTGCTTCAATAGCCTTGAAGGAATACCACGGGTGTTGGAGAAGCGTTCCGAATGCGATTGTGCACTGCCGGAGCGTGGGAATTCCCGCCTCCTCCCGCCGCTTTTTGGCATGGCTCCATATCATAATTGGCATGAACCGGATGGAGTGATAGGTATCGCGCAGTTGGCGCCACAAAGAGGGTGAGGTGCCGAGCCTATCCAGCATTTCCGGTAGGGCAACATCTGCAGGCCTTGCCGCATCTTGCGCACACACCAGTGCCTGTAACTTTTCCTCCGCCTGTTTTCGGGTAGCTATTTCGTTTTCCAAGAGTAAGGTATATTCCCTCAACGCTTTCTGGGCTTGGAGGAGTTTCTTTGTTATGGATTTGAATTTATCGTCAAGTCGCCCCATCCCACCGTTACTGGTGGCCAGCGCTGTCACGTTAAAGTTGCTTTGTCCCATTTATTTATTCTCCGGCTCTACGAAGGTTATAAATCCAACTTAATTAGCCCAATAGTGCGCCAAGAAGTCATATATGTAAATACGCACAAGTATGTAGTTTTAAGAACCAAATGCGCCTAGGAGAGGTTTGATGCCGCCATTGCCAGCCTACTAGCCGGCTTAGCTATATTATTGAATATATACATGTTGAGGCCATGAGACTTTTCGCCAAATGGAGCCAATCTGGATAAGGGTAATTTTTGAAACGGATAGGAAAATATATTCCTGGCGTTGTTCCATAAGGTGGTAGCCATGACACAATTTTAACGGGGGGATTCAGGGAGGGCGGGACTGCGTTTGTTGTCCTGACTGGTTACAGGCTCGATTTGTATTTCATGGCGAACAGTAAAAGCGCGTTCCAGCCCTTCAACTCCAGTTTGGAGCATATATTCGCACGATGCCTTTGTATTGTGCGGAAACTGACGCGCATATTCTTGGCAACCTGCTTGCTGGTCTTGCTTTGGGAGATGTGCTCCAGCACCTCTTTTTCCGTCTTGCTTAGCAATCCCAACAGCGCCATTTTATCCGCAAACTGGACGCCGGTTTTGGACCTATCCGCCACCATCCATGCAATGGACGGGCTAACATAAGTTTTTCCTTCCATAACAGATTCGAGGGCGGCAACGATGTCATCCGCAGTATTGTTCTTTAATACGTATCCCATCGCCCCTGCGGCCAAGGCTCCATTTATATAGTCAACATCCCGATGCATGGATAAAATAACGATGGAGGTCTTAATGCCCGCATTTTTCACGCTCCGGCAAACCTCTATGCCATTTTGTCCCGGCATGCTGATGTCCAATACCGCGATATCCGGCTTCAGTTTGTTGATAAGGCCTATCGCATCCACCCCATTTCCGGCTTCTCCCACCACCTTGAATCCCCGCCCCTGCCTGATAATTTCGACTATCCCAACGCGGAAAATAGGGTGGTCATCAGCTACCAGGACGGTGGGCTTCATCTGGTATACCTTCTGCCATCCGATACCTTCCGCAGGATTTCGGTAGTAAGCATCGTGCCGCCAAACGTATTAAACCGTTTCTTTTTGATATCGCCTCCCGCTACACAACCGAAGAATTGCACGCGCAATCCGGGTCGGGACAACGCACCAACGGCAATTCCACGTAGAAGGCGCTTCCCTTGCCCCCAGCCGATTCCGCCTTAAGTGAACCGCCCATCGCTTTCGCGATTTCGTTGCTCAGGGGAAGCCCCAGCCCGGTGCCTTTTTCCCCAGCAGTTCCGGGGTGGGAAACATTGTGCCCATAATCAAAAAGTGTGGCAAGGACATCAGGCTCGATCCCTATGCCGGTATCCGCCACGACGATGGTGGAGGGATGCTCCTTCGGCATGGATACTGTTATTTCGTCTCCCGCACTGCAAAACTTCACGGCGTTAGTAAGGAGGTTTTGCACTATTCGGGAGAGCAGTAGCGGGTCGGCAAATACATGCGAGTTTTTGGGTACGTTATTGATGACCTTTATGCCTTTTCCCTTCGCTCGGGACTCCACCGCCATAATGGTTTGCACGGCAATAAAATAGGTGTCCACAAATTCGCATTGGGGAGTTATCCTGCCGGTTTGGAACATGCCTATATCCAGCAACCCATCAATAAGATTATTCAGGTTCCAGCAGGATTCGATGGCTGAGGCCAAGTTTTCCCTTGCTACTTTGGGAAGCTGGTTAGCATCGCGAGAAAGGGTTAATTTCAAGGTGGCATAAATATTTGTGATGGGGCTTTTAAGGTCATGCGATACCAGAGAAACGAATTTGTCCTTCAGTTTCGTAGCTTCCTCGGCTTTTTCCTTTTCGTTCTTAAGCTGGATTGCGTACTGGTTCAGCGATGAATTGGCGCGGCTGACCTGTTCAGCCATCAAATTGAAACTTTCTGCCAAGCGTGCGATTTCGTCATTCCCCGTTACCGCCAGCTTTACGTCAAGATTCCCGTTTCTGATCTCCCTTGTTCCCCTTTCCAGTTCGGCAATTGGTTTTGAAACGGTGCGCGAAAATATCAACATCCCGATACTACTCGCCAGCCCCAAAAATAGCAGGATACCTTTCAACTTGTTTTCCAAATCCTTGGATGAAGCAAGTACTATCTCCGCCGGTAGGTGTATCAGCAACGTCCAGCCATTTCCCTTAAACTCCTTATAGCCGCGCTGGGAAGACCAGACCAACATCTCATCCTTGCCGTTTTGACGCTTCATCGTTCTGCTATCAAGCCAATTGTCCTTCTGTAAATGCTTCTCGATGAACTCCCAATCGGCAACGGTGTCCTTCAGAATGCCATTTTGGTTGTGGTTGGAGTAAAGGATGACTCCATCCTTGTTAACCATGTCCACCTTCATAAGGCCCTGCTTGACCATGGCCTTATCAACCGGATGTACGCCGCCAGCCAGTTCCGTAATGTCGTTAAAGTGATCCCCGCTTGTCCTTGCGACAAAAACGCCTATGGGCTTTCCCGTCTCATCCTTGATTACCTGTGCAAAATGAAACTGCGGAGTTTTAGCGGACTCGGAAGTATACATGTCGAATACACGGTCTTTTCCGGCCTCAATCTCCGGCCAGTATTCATCTAGCCCATGGCGCTTGCCAATATCTAGCCCAAGGGTATCCACTAATCGCACCCGATCCATATCGAAAAACGAAAATGATGTAAAAAAGTCGCTTCGCTCCAACAACCCCTTCAAAGTTGAGGCAAGAGGTTCAGTCGAACGTTTTTTGGCGGCTTCTTTAAACTCATTCAACCGGACTGTTTTGAAGTTAGTAAGTCCCCGCATCCTTAGGTACAGGATGCGGTCAATCTTATCCATGGCGTTAAAAGCCTGCTCCTCCAGCTTATCCCCTATCTCATCCTCCAATATCTTATTGGTTGCAACCGTCCCGGTGTAATTGGCGATGACGCTAACAGCCAGGAAAATACCTGCGAACAATAATGTTAATTTCGTCGCGAACTTCATTTAACCCCGGTTTCTCCCATTTGTACCCCAGTATATATGATTTTGACCGGCAAGGGGGGCGAGGCTTCTGCGGAACGGCTGTGGGTTTAGTGGCGCATCTTTTTTGAGACTTCGTAGAAGAATACGGCGGAGGCCACCGATACGTTCAGCGATTCCACCTTGCCATAAAGCGGTATGCTTATCGCCTCGTCGCAATTTTTTCGCACCAGCGGGCGCACTCCTTTTCCCTCGGAGCCTACCACGATGGCAAGAGGGAACATCGGCGTGAAATCCGGCAACTGTTTTTCGCCATCCGCTTCTGCCGCCACGATATGGAACCCCTCGCGGCGCAGTTGGCGCAATGTTTCCGCGATATTCGTAACGCGGCAAAAATCCATATGCTCCGTCGCTCCCGCCGCAGTTTTCACTACGGTGGAGTTGATGTCGCAACTCCTGTCTTTCGGATAGATGGCGCCCGCCATGCCGAACGCTTCGGCGGAACGCAGTATAGCCCCGAAATTGTGCGGGTCTTCTATGGAATCCATCACCACCACAACGGGCGTGGGGCTTTTGGATTTCACCATATCAATGAAAAAATCCAAGTCGTACGGCTGTACCGGTTCCACCACCGCAAGTATCCCCTGGTGCATGCCGTTTTGCGTGCGCTGATCCAGTTGGTGCGTGCTGGCGGTTTTAAGCGCGATGCCTTTTTTCTGGGCCAATTCCAGCACATCTTTCAGCCGCTGGTCTGCCTGCAAAACGTAGAAAATGGATTCCACCTTCCGCCTGCCGGCTTTCAAAACTTCCATCACCGGATGCCTGCCGAACACGACTTCTTTTGCCATTGTTTCTCCGGTTGCCTAACGTGCCAGAATAGACCAGTCAGTCCCTTTTGGCGAGTCTTTCAGTTCAATCCCTTTTTCCGTAAGTTCGTTGCGTATCCTGTCCGCTTCCGCGAAGTCTTTGGCTTTTCGTGCGTCTATCCGTTTTTGGATAAGGGATTCTATCGCCTCCTCGGACATGCCTATCTCAGCCGCCCGTTTTTTTCGCGTCAGGTTGAGATACTGTTCGGCGGGGCGGTTGAAAATACCCAGCACCCCTCCAATTTCCATCAGCGCAGCAAACAGGGAGGCGGCTTTTTTTACATCGCCCTTTTTACGCTCTATCAGGTCGCACTCCGCGTTGAGGGAGTTTACTGTCTCGCTCAAAACGGCCATGGCGGTGGCGGAGTTGAAATCGTCCTCTAGCGCTTGCGTGAAATCCGCTTCCATTTCCGGCGGCATTTCGCCTTTGGTCCCAGCCAGCATTTTTTCGGCGCGGTGCGCCACGGCGTACAGCCTGTCGAGATGGTGTTCCGCCTCGGCCAGGTATCCGTCCGCAAAGTCTATCGGCGAGCGGTAATGTGTGCCAAGCAGGTACAGCCGCACCGCCTCCGGATCGAACTTTTGCGTCACTTCCCGTATGGTGAAGAAGTTTCCCAGCGACTTGCTCATCTTTTCCTTGTTGATGTTCACGAAGCCGTTGTGCATCCAGTAGCGCACCGGCGGTTTGCCACAGGCCCCGTGCGACTGCGCTATTTCATTTTCGTGGTGCGGGAATACCAGGTCTTTGCCGCCGCCGTGGATATCGAACACTTCCCCCAGCAGTTCCCTGCCCATGGCGGAGCATTCGATATGCCATCCGGGGCGACCCTCGCCCCAGGGCGATGGCCATTTCGGCTCGCCCGGCTTTGCCGCTTTCCAAAGCGCAAAATCCAGCGGGTCGTTTTTCGATTCGTTTACCGCCACGCGTGCGCCAGATAGAAGGTCGTCCAGGTTGCGTTTCGACAGTTTCCCGTATTCCGGGAAACGGTTTACGGAAAAGAAAACGTCGCCGCCAGCCTGGTATGCCAGCCCTTTGGCGATGAGGGTTTTAATTATTTCCTGCATTTGCGGTATGTACTGCGTGGCCCGTGGCTCGTGTGTGGGGCGCTTCAGGAAAAGTGAATCCATGTCTTCGTAAAATGCGTCGATGTTTTCCTTTACCAACTCGTCACAGGAGATTTCCCGCTCGGCGGCGCGGTTGATTATCTTGTCATCCACGTCTGTGAAGTTGCGCACATATGTCACCTTATATCCGAGGTAGGAGAGGGCGCGGAACACGAAGTCGAACGCCACGCCAGCCCGCGCATGCCCTATGTGGCAACGGTCGTACACGGTAACACCGCAGACGTACATTTGCACTTCCCCATCTTTCAGCGGGACGAAGGCTTCTTTTTGCCCGCTAATCGAGTTGTAAATCCTAAGGCTCATTTTCCAAGGTACTCCATAAATTGTTTCAGGCGGCTCTCCCTTTCTTCCGGTGAGAGGAAATCGTACAGCTTTTTCAGTTCCGGCCCGTGTAGCCTTCCCGATAGGGCGGCGCGTATGGGCATGTAAAGCGCCTTTCCTTTCGCGCCTGTTTGGCGGGAAACGGCATTGGCGGCCTCTTTAAAATCTTCATGCGTAGCCATTGGCAAAAAGGCGGCAACAACTTCCGTGGCGGGGTATGCGGAAAGTTCCTGCTTTACCCTCGCTTCCACGGAGAACGAAAGGAACGGCTCTGTTTCCGCATCCAGCCCGTCTAGCCGCGATATGTTTTCCCGCGCCGCCGAAAGGAGTGACAGCTTTTTTTCGAGGGACAGGTTTTCAAACGCGGCGGCGTTATTTTTTATGAAACGCTTTCCGTACGCCAGAAGCCTCTCCGGCTCCGTGTGCAGGATTTTGTGCTTGTTCAGCCAATCCAGCTTTTGCAGGTTGTAATGCGAGGCGCGCAGGGTAACATCTTCCAGCGAGAAACTATTTATCATCTCTTCCACCGTCATGTCGTCCTTGTTGTCCTTCGGGTGCCAGCCCATCAGCACCATAAACACAAGCACCGATTCCGGAAGGTACCCTCCTTCTATAAGGTCGTGGAAGGACGAGTGGCTATGCCGCTTGCTGAGTTTCGTGCCATCTTCCGCCAGTATTATCGGCAGGTGTGCGTACATCGGCGGCGAATAACCCATGGCCGCCATCAGCAGTATCTGTTTTGGGGTATTGCTCATATGGTCTTCGCCACGGATGACGTGCGATATTTTCATTAGGGCATCATCAATGGATGCGGCGAAGTTATAGGTCGCAGTCCCGTCAGAGCGCACCGCTATGAAATCACCCAGTAGCCGCAGGTTGACGGTAGTCTCGCCACGGATTGCGTCGGTATAGGCCAGGGTATCGCCGGTAATCCTGAAGCGCAACGAATGCGGTTCCTTTGCCGCACGCTCTTTGCGTTCCGTTTCGTCCAGTTTTGCGCAACGCCCGGCGTATATTGGCGGGCGGCCACGTTTTTCGGCGGCTTTACGATCCTGCTCCAACTGTTCGTCGGTGCAAAAACATGGGTACAGGTTTCCCTTTGCCAGCAGGGGCGCAACCATGCCCGAATAGATTTCCGTGCGTTGTGATTGGTAGTACGGCCCCTCGTCCCAGCCTATTCCCAGCCAGCGCAGGGAATCTATTATTTCCTGCGAGTATTCTTCGGCGCTCCGTTCCACATCGGTATCTTCTATGCGCAGGACGAACTTTCCGCCCATCTTGGCGGCGAAAAGCCAGTTGAATACCGCAGTGCGCATATTCCCCGCGTGTAGCCTGCCAGTGGGGGAGGGGGCGAATCGGACACGTATCTCTTTCGTAGGACTCATGCCTGTTTCCTATCTGCCTTCAGGGTGACTATAGCCTGTGCGGCTATGCCTTCGCCCCTGCCGGTGAACCCCATCCGCTCGGTGGTGGTGGCTTTTACGCCAACGTTTTCCACCATGATACCAATCGCTCCGGCGATTGCCTGGCGCATGCCGTCAATGTACGGCGACATCTTCGGCCCTTCCGCAATTATCACGGAGTCGATGTTGTTTACCGAGAAACCTTTGCCAGCCACCAATGATGCTACGTGCTTTAGCAACAGAAGGGAAGAGATGTCCTTGTACTGCGGGTCGGAGGGGGGGAAATGACTGCCTATGTCGCCAAGCGCAAGCGCACCCAGCATCGCATCGCATATGGCGTGTAGCAACACATCGGCGTCGCTATGCCCCAAAAGCCCTTTCTCGTGCGGTATCTCCACGCCGCCGATTATCAGCTTGCGCCCCTCGGCAAAACGGTGTGCATCGAAACCTATCCCTGCTTTCACACGCACATGATACACAGTTATTAAGGTAGCAGGCAATTGGAACTGTTCCAAAATCGGGAGTGGAAGTCGGGAATGTTTCTACGGAGGCTCATGGGTCGGTCACGGGTTCGTGCTAAACCCGGCGGCCTTAGGCCAAAACAGGCACAACTTGGCGCCTTTTACCGCCAAAATTCTAAGGCAACCCGCCCACTACTCAGCGGCTACTGGCGGGCGTATGAGATGCCCGCCCATGGAGCCGAGTTGGCACACCGAAACGTGCGGCTGGGGGGAGAGGGGGGTTAGGGTTTGCGTTCCCCGTATGTCTCTCTCCACGAATCAGACCCCTGCCCATACCGAAACCATGCAGTGGAGCCGGGCTTAAATGGATCATCATCATTCCGGAGGTAGTTCTTGGTGGCAGTAAGGGCATCAACTACCTTGTAGAGCACCACAATCACCAGCAAGAAAAGAGTTCCTAAAACTATATTAATTAACATAAATTACCCCTTTCGTAGAAGAGTTACACAGTGACTCTAGCTGTGCCATTCTAACACTTCCGCTTGGAATTAGCACGAAATTGGTGGGTGGTGTGGGATTGCTCCCGATGGCAGGCCGCATAAATTCCGCCCGCTATTTTACCTCGCACAGATGTAACGCCTTTAATTACTGAGCTTAATTTCGACAAAGGTATTTGTATGGCTACGGTTTGGGTTTTGGCTGTTGAAAAAATAAATGGGGAGCCATCTGGCGACGGCCCCCCATTCTAAGGGGAGGTTAGAGGGTGATCTAACGAAACTAGCTGTCCCTGGCGGGAAGCATTGTTTCTGTTCTCTTAATAAGCAAGTAATATGCCAGTATTACAACATGCTGATAATTAATGGCTTGCTTGTTAATAGTTGTGAGTGCTAGCTTAGGGGTATCCCCTCGTGGTGTAATGATAATGCCGCATATTTTGAAGGTGTAAGAATAACATCAACTAAAACATAGCCATGCACCTTAAAAGCACTACTGTAGCGTTTTCGTAGCATGTGTGGCATTCGTAGTTTTAAGTACATTCGCAATGAAAGCAGTATGTTACATGCACAGCCAGCTACTGTTCTGATTCTGTCACATATTCATGGATGATTTTAGCTGACCGCAGGCCGCTTCAATATCTCCGCCCTTGCTCATTCTTATGGTGCAGTCGATTCCGGCATTTTCCAGTGTTTCCTTGAATGCATTTACCCTTTCGCTACCGGAGGGTTTAAAGCCCGATTCCGAAATAGGGTTGAAACGTATGATATTCACCTTTGCCTGGACTTTATGTATTGCTCTAATTAACTGCTTTGCGTCATGTTGGGAGTCATTTACCCCATCGAACAGGATGACCTCCATGGTTATTTTTCGCCCGTGTTTCAGGGGATATTCGGCACACGCCTTCATTATCTCCTCTACCGGGAATTTCTTGTTCACGGGCATAAGCGAGGTTCGTGTCTCATTGTTTGCGGCGTGGAGCGAGATTGCCAAGTTGGCATTCAGCTCCATTGAAGCCAGTTTGGTTATCTGCTTGGGAAGGCCGACTGTGGATATGGTTATCTTCCTGCCACCTATATTGAACCCGTCCTCAGCGTTCAAGATACGCGCCGCCTCGGCAACCGCTTCCAGATTGTCCAGCGGCTCTCCCATACCCATAAACACCACATTGGTGACTTCAGCGGCAGAGGGGTCGCGCCGCACCTCGATAACCTGATTAAGTATTTCACCAGCCGTAAGGCTTCTGGAGAAGCCCTGCTTGCCTGTGGCGCAGAATTCGCAGGAGAATTTGCAACCTACCTGGGTGGAAACGCAGACGGTCTTCCTTTTATCTTCCGGGATGTAGACGGTTTCCACGCTTAGGCCGTCCGCCAAGCCGAAGAGGTACTTTATGGAGCCGTCTTTCGACGTTCGCTTTTGTACCGTTTCCAGCCCGCTGGCGCAGTGAGTTAGCGCCAACTTTTCGCGGAACGACTTAGAAAGGTTGGTCATTTCGGAGATATCGCAACAATTTTTCACGTAGAGCCAGTCGCGTATCTGTTTTGCGCGGAACGCCGGTTCCCCCAGCGAGCGCATCAACTCGTCCTGTTCCTTCCAGCTAAGGTTTTTCAGGTTGGTTTTTTCGGCCTGCATCAGGAGTTGCCGCCCCTGATTTGTTCTATTTCCGCATCCGCTTTATCCAGTATTTTCCTTATAAATGCCGCAGAATGCTCCTTCAGGATGCTGGCCGCCTGAGGGTCTGGCATGGCTCCCAGCTTTTGGGCTACCATTATTTCCTCTTCGGCGACCTTTGATTTGGCCACAGAGCGGATTTCTTCTATTTCCTTTCTCTGTTTTTCCGTCAGTTTTATCCCGGCCTTCGTCGCCGTTTTTTCCATTGCCAGTTCAAGGGCGCTTTTCATAAAAACCTCCGCTATCCAAATATGACTATTTCCCAGTACCGATCCCGCGCCATGCGGGAGCAACTTTAATACGGAAAAGCCCTTGTTGCTACCGTGAATTTTCGATAAATGACGAAAATGGGGAAAATGTGTTTAACCTTCGGAATGGCGGATTTAGGGTATTTACATGGCTCCAATCCACCGTCCCCGCCGTATAGGAAATACTAAGCTTCCTTCTTCCAATCCATCATCTTCGTGGTAAGTGTGGTGGAAATGGCGGCAAAAGGTGTCCCGTTTTCCAAAGCCTTTGCCGCGTCAGTGCCTTTCCCGGCGATAACAAGAGACGCGACCTTGGCAGCTTCCTTGTGGAACTTTGCATGCAGGTCTATTACGGTCTTGTAGCGGTCCGACTGCTTTTCTTTAGCGTCGAGAGTCGTCCCATACAGCCATTTTCCAAAATCGCACTGGTTATCGGCGCCGATTTTTTCAACCGGTATCTCAACTACGCCCGTATCAATCATGGTTCTCAGCCGGGCTTTCCACATCCCGTGCGCACCAATTGCTTTAGTAATTTCGTCTTGAACTGACATGTGCCATTCCCTCCTCTATTAGTATTGGTATATATGTAGGGCACCCCAACTTCCCCGTGATACTATCAAACCGTGCCAATGCTTTCAACCGGCATTTCCGGCAGGAGTTTCCCCGAAATTATTTTAGCCTACAGTAGAGCGAGTTGCAGGGGGGTGCCGCTTTGGGGGATTTGATAGTTGTCGTATTTCCCATGCCTGCGTAAGAGTTCCCCGATGCCGTCG
>JAHFEI010000147.1:0-3577 GCA_023248615.1 Nitrospinales bacterium
ATCCGACCCGCTTCCACATTCGCCTTGCGGCGCGCCTCGCCGATGGCGGCATCTATTTTTTCCATCCCTGTGCGATATTTGCGGTGCCGCTTGTACAAAAGGCCAAGGTTTTCCGTAGGGTCCAGTTCCGGCGAAAGGGGAATTGTCACAGGCTCTCCCGTCTCCGGGTCGGTAAGCGTAACCTGCGCCATTCCCCTTTTCAGCTCGGCAAACCATGTTCGGCAGATGTCCCCCCACTTGCGGCACTGCGAATAATTCTCCAGCTTTGCCCTATCTCCATCAAGCGCTACGATAAGCCTTTGTAGCCGCTTATGCCCTGTGCGGGCTACGGAAATAAGCCTTGCCTTCTCATCCTCAAACTCTGCCCTAGCTATTCTCTCCCCATAAACACTTTCCAGTTCAGCGCTGGGCGAACCTTCAAAAAATGCTGGCTCGTCTGGCGTCCCTTCTCCCAATGGCGCATGGAACATGGCTCCGGCCTTGGGGGGCGGCTCAGTTTTGTAACCGCTAAAACCAAGGACAACACCATCCTTGCTGGCCAGCAAATATCCGCCGGGAGAATAAAACCTGCAGTAAAGGTAATGGGCGGGAAAGGATATCCGTACCAACCGGCCTGCCGCTTCTTTATCGAACCCCTCTATCGGCTGACCAGCCAAGTGTTTTCTAAGCTGGCTGGCAAAAGGCGACGGCGTTTCCGGAAGTTTTTCGCGGCTTTCGGAAAGGAGGTGCATCCTGCCGAACCGGGGGTGGACGCTTACCAAAAGGCGCGCACCAGAGCCTTCGTGGAAGGTGAACACCACATCGGAGCCGGATGGCTGGTAAACCTTTTTGACGTGCAACCCAACAAGCCTGCTACGGAGTTCATTCAGGATGGCCGCAAGTTCGCCGCCGGAAACAGCCATAACTATCCTCTCTACACCGGAAAAACCGCCCGGGGAATTCCGCCGCCGGACATGGCCCCGGCCTTTTAGTGGTGCGCCATCTTCGTCATATCCCACATCGGCAGGAATATGGCCAACGCTATGAAAAGCACTATCCCGCCGAGGGAAAAAATCATTATCGGTTCGATGAGCGATGAAAGCCCCTTGATTTTACGGTCTGCCTCCGCCATGAAATAATCTGTCACCTTCAACAGCATATCATCCAGCGAGCCGGAGCTTTCCCCAGCCGCTATCATCTGGACCACCATGGTGGGTAGGATTTTATGCTTCCGCATCGTGTCGGCCATGCCACTGCCATCGCGCACGGATTCCCGCACTTCTATGAATATCTTGTTCAAGTAGTCATTGCCAGCCGTACGCCCGGCCACCTCGATAGCCTGCAAAATCGGAACGCCGGACTTCAACAGGCTCGACAGCACCTGGCAGAACTGCCCCAGCGTAAGCTTCAACATGATGTTGCCGAAAATCGGGGCGTTAACTGAAAACTTGTCCCACTGGTACCGTCCGATATCGGTTTTGATATACTGCGAGAAGGCAAATATTGCCCCGCCTATGGCCGCAATGCCGATGTACCAGTAATTCTGGAAAGCATGGGAAAGAAAAATAAGTATCTTCGTAGGGAGAGGCAAATCCAACCTGGCCTTTTCGAATATTACTATGAACTTGGGAACTACGAGGGTCATAAGTACGCCTACCGCAATAGTAATGGCTCCCGTAACTATCTTCGGATAGCGCAACACCTCTTTTATCTTGTTCTCCGTATCAAACTGGGACTCCAGCATGGTAGTCAGGCGTTTTAACGACTCGTCCAACGTACCGGAAACCTCACCAGCCATAATCATGTTGACGTATGTCTCGGAAAAAATATCCTTATGCGCCCTCATCGCCTCGTTTAGTTGGGCGCCTTCCTCTACCCGTGACTTGATATCCGCAAGCACCTTCCTGAATTTTTTGCTGTCCACCTGCTCCACCAGGCCGCCAAGGCATTCCACCATCGGGATGCCAGCGCGGAACAACGTCGCAAACTGGCTGGTAAACACGATGAGATCGCCCATCGGCACCTTTTCCAGGCGGTCGAGGAACCCGATCTGTCCGACCTGTACCGAACCTTTTTTTTCCTGTATGGAGGATGGGATAAGCCCGCCTTGCATGAGGAGCGTGGTGGCTTCCGCCTTGCTACCAGCTGAAATCTCTCCCTCGGTTATCTTGCCGTTCTTGGCTCGAGCCTTGTATGCAAAGGTAGCCATCAGCCCACTCCCAACCCGTACTTTTTCATTTTATTGTAAAGGCTCTTCCTGCTTATGTTGAGATACTTCGCCGCCTCCTGCCGCTTACCATTAACGGCCCGTAGCGCTTTCATTATCATGTCCTTTTCCATTTGGCCCACAGCGTTTCCTATGGGGCCATCCGACAGAGGGAGCTTGCTTCCAAGCCCGTTGCTTCGAGGTTGGCTCATTTCAAAAAATTCAAGGCTCGCCGGTTCCAGCACAGAGCCATCCGACAACACTACCGCATGTTGCATCATGTTTTCCAACTGCCGGATGTTTCCCGGGAAATCGTACCCCTCCAGCATCCGTTCCGCTTCCGGCGATATGTGCGACAGGTTTTTCATAAAGCGCGTGTTGTACTGGCGCAGGAAATGGTATGCCAGCGGCACAATATCCCCCCTGCGTTCGCGCAACGGCGGCAGATGGATAGGCACCACGTTAAGCCGATAGAACAGGTCCTCGCGGAACCGCTCCTCCTGCACTGCGGAAAACAGGTCGCGGTTTGTCGCGGCTATCAGCCGAAAATCGAGCCTTAGCGGAGTGTTCCCGCCCAACCGTTCTATCGTCCTTTCCTGGATGACGCGCAAAAGCTTTCCTTGCATGAAGCCGTTCATCTCCGTGATTTCATCCAACAGGATAACGCCATGGTTTGCCCTTTCGAACTTGCCTATCTTCAGCTTCTCAGCGCCTGTGAAAGCCCCCTTCTCGTGGCCAAAAAGTTCCGACTCCAGCAGTGTATCCGGAATGGCGGCGCAGTTCACCTTTACAAACGGCCCCCCGGCACGGGAACTATGGTTGTACAACACATTAGCCACCATTTCCTTGCCGGTACCGCTTTCGCCGGTTATCAGCACATCAACATCGGCGCTTGCGACCTTTTCCAGCTTATCGAAAAGGCCGCGCAACGCCGGGGAGTTTCCCACTATCTCCGGGAACGGCGACTTGTACTCCATATCCTTTTTCAGGTTCCGGTTCTCGTGCAGGAGCACATACTTGTCCACCGCCCTGCGCAATATGAACCGCAGGTCGTGGATGTCTATCGGTTTGGTGAAAAAATCGTAAGCGCCGCGGTTCATGGCCTCCCGGATAAGGTCGTGCGAGCCGAAGGCGGTGATGATGATGACTATCAGGTTTGGAAGCACGCCCTTCAGCTTGGCCATAAGGTCCAGACCGTTCATATCCGGCATCTTGAAGTCCAGCACCGCGATATCGAACTGTGTGACGTTCGCCAGTTGCACCGCCTCGGTGGCCGTAGATGCCAAGCTGAGTTGGTAATTTTCCATTCTCAGGGCCTCCTCCAGGAAAAAACGCATCCCTTGGTCGTCGTCGACGATAAGGATGCGTGGCGGCTTGATCTCAGACATATTG
>JAHFEI010000147.1:3587-5614 GCA_023248615.1 Nitrospinales bacterium
TGTCTGGTTGTCCTTAGACCGCACCTTAAGATTGCCCTTATGTGAGGAGATTATCTGTTGCGTTATGGCAAGCCCCAACCCGCTACCCTCCGCCTTGGTGGTAAAGAACGGGTCGAATATCTTTTCCATCGTCTCGGCCGGTATGGTGGAGCCGGTGTTCGTTATCTCAATCAGGATGCCGTCGCGGTCATCCATATCGCGGAAGAAAAAGCTCTCCGGCCTGAACTTGGTGCTTACCCTTACGGCATCGTCCTTCCCGGACGCCTCAAACGCGTTGATGACTATGTTCAGCATTGCCTGGTACAGCTTCTCCCTCTCCGCAAAAACCATAGGGGCGGACGTGTCGAAATCCTCTTCTATCCGGGGGCGGTTCTCCGATCTCTTGTAGCAGGCCAGAGCCACAGCATCGCGCACTACCTGGTTTACGTCGCATTGCTCAAACGCATTTTCTGTGGGATTCGCGAAGTTCAGGAGGTTTTGCACTACATTATCAAGCCGCTCTATCTCGCGTATCATCACGCCGGTATAGCGCTGCACCTTCTCATCCTCCGGTGCGCGTTCCATAAGAAGCTGGGTAAGCCCCTTTATGGAGCCGAGAGGGTTACGAATCTCGTGGGCGATGCTGGCCGAGAGCCTGCCAAGCGAGACCATCTTTTCCGTCCGTTGCATCTGCCTTTGCAATTCCTTAATCCTTGTAAGGTCTTTGAATATGATGAACAGTCCGACCGAATCCTTGGACTGGTTCCTCAGTATGGATGCGGTAAGGCCCAGCGTCACCGGCTCGCTGCCCTGCGGGAAGAATACAACCTCCCGTGAAGAAGAGACCAGCCCTTCCTTCAACGAACTGCGCATCAGGTCAATGAACTCACGGTTGGTGCCGTTGTTTCCAACCAATGCTTCAAGGTTCATGTGGATATTCGCTTCTTCCGTGATGTTTATAGTCTTGCGGGCGGAGGTGTTCATGGACAACACGTTCATGTTCTCGTCCAATATCATCGTGCAACCCATCAGGCTGTCCAGTATGTAGCTGTTCAACTGGTCTACCGTGCGGTTGAAGCTCTCCGTAAGTTTTTCCAATTCGTCGCCGGTTGGGGACTCGCGCATCGGTTGCACCGCCTCCCCCCTCTTGATGCTGGCATAGGACTCTATTATCCCGGCAACAGCCTCGTTTATCGAACGTGACAACAGGATGCCGATTATGGCGGCAAAGGCAACGAAAATGAGGGTGATAGCCTTTATGTACGACATCAGCTTCGTTATTTGCCGCACGCCCTCCACCGGCAAAAGTACGCCATGCCCCAGCATGAAATCCAGGAAGACAATAGAGATGTAGCCGCACGAAAAAGCCAGCACAGCCATGATTATGGGCAGTGTGTAGGTCAGGGGAACGTACACCCTTTTGAATAACTTTGGAATTAAAGCTTTGGCCGGTGATGCCGGAACCTTGGTGTCAGTAGTCTGATGTAACACGCTTAACCTCCTCAAGACTTGTCAGGCCCATAAGCATCTTCTGCAACCCGTCATCGCGCATACTGAGCATTTTTTGGTGTATGACGCAATGCTCTTTAAGTGTCGTGGAAGAAACCTTGCTGGTAACAAGCGCACGCGCTGCGTCGTCCATCATAACCATCTCGAATATCCCTATCCGGCTCAGGTAGCCGGTCTTCTTACACTCCATGCACCCTTCGCCACGGTACAACTGCTCATCAACATCGAGATCCGGATAGGCTTTCAACGCCTCATCATGCGGAATCTGCACCTTGCAATGCGGGCATATCCTCCTTACCAGACGTTGGGCTATGGCGCCCACCATGGCAGATGCAATCATGAACGGCTCAATGCCGATATCCACCAGCCGCATGATGGCGCTAGGCGCATCGTTGGTATGGAGCGATGAAAGGACGAAGTGGCCTGTCATGGCGGCCTGTATTGCTATCTCCGCCGTTTCCATATCGCGGATTTCGCCGACCATTATGATATCCGGGTCTTGCCGCAGTATGGCGCGCATGCTTTTCGCGTAATCCAGC
>JAHFEI010000148.1 GCA_023248615.1 Nitrospinales bacterium
GCACCACTTCGTCCAGTGTGCGCATGTTACCGTTGATAGCGATGTTTTCGATGTAGGCGCGCGGGCCTTCCTTCACCACGTAATTGATACCGATGGTATTGGTGGCGGGGTCGCGCTGCAGCTGCGGATCAATGGCCACGAACGCAAAACCCATATTGCCGAGCTGCCCGGTCATGGATTCAACGGTAGCATCCACCTGCTCGGCGTTAAAAATATCGCCTTCCTTCGATTTGATGAAGGTTTGCAGTTTGGAGCCTTCCACGTGCTGAAGCTCGCTTGCAGTCTGCATTTTGCCGAATTTATACTTCTTCCCTTCTTCCACCGTGAAGGTGATGTAGAACGCATCTTTCTGCGCCGCAAGATCTGCCGTGGAGGAAATCACCCGGAAATCCGCGTAACCGTGCGCGACATAGAAGCGGCGCAGCAGTTCCTGATCAAAGCTGAGGCGATCCTGGTCATAGGTATCGTCACTGGAGAGGAAACGCCACCAGGCACTTTCCTTGGTCTTGATGATGTGGCGAAGATGCGCCGTGCTGAATGCCGAATTTCCTACAAAGGAAATACGCGTGATTTTAGAGCGATCGCCCTCATCAATCTCGAACACCAGGTTCACGCGGTTGTGATCAAGCTGGATGATTTTCGGCGTGACTACAGCGGAATACCGCCCGTTTTTCTGATAAAGATCGAGAATGCGCTTTACGTCCTGCTGCACGTCCGTTTTGTTATAAACAGCGCGCGGAGCCAGATGCGTTTCATTTTTGAGGTCGTCATCGGAAAGGCGCTTGTTGCCCTCAAACGCCACTTCGCCAATGAGCGGGTTTTCCGCCACGTCCACCACCAGTGTGCTGCCTTCCATATGCGCGGAAGCATCTCCGAACAGCCCGCTGGCGAAGACGCTGGCGATGCCGGCATCAATCCTGCGCGCACTCACTTTATCTCCGGGACGCAGACCAAGGAAGGAAATCACCGTATCGCTTTCGATGCGCTGGTTGCCTTTTACCTTGATGTCCCGGATTGCCGCACCACCATTTTCAGCCGCTTTCACGGAGGGATGCGCACTTTTTTTCGTTATTGCACCCGCCGCACCCTCGCCGGCCGCTTCTGCAGCAGATGCCTCGGAATCTTCATCCATTTCTATGGCGTTGCCCGCCGCTTCCGGCTTATCCGTTATCGGAGGAAAAATACTGGCATCCGCCTCCGAAGGTGTATCCATGCCTTGCTGTTCCGCTCCTTCAGCAGGGGTAGATGCGGAAGAAACCGTGGCCAAAGGAGAGACAGATCCGGATTGCGCAAAAACGGAGGAATACGTACCCGCCGCAAGCACCGCCGCCGTCATCGTGGCAGTGGCCATTATCCCCTTCCTAAACTTCATTCTAAAACACCCCAAAATGTTTCAAATCATTGAATGCGGTACGCAGCATCAACGAGATGATTACCAGCAATCCGAACCGGAAACAATATTCCAGCGTCCGTTCCTTGAGTGGCCTGCCCCGCGCCGCCTCGATGGCGTAAAAGAACAGGTGACCGCCGTCCAACATAGGGATGGGAAACAGATTAATCAAGCCAAGATTAATGGAAAGCACCACCATGAACCAGAGCACGGTTTCCAGCCCGTGACTGGCTGCCTGCCCCGAATATTCCACGATGCGCATCGTGCCGCTGAGCTGGTTGACACTGCGCGCGCCCGTAATCACCTGTCCAAGCGCGGTGAGCGTTTGTACGCTGATGGTATAAGTTTCGCGTATGGCCGCGCCAAGGGCAGGCAGGGGGGCAAGCTGCGCCGTATGCACCATGCCGCCGGGGCTGATGCCGATCTGCCCGATTTCTACCTTGTTGCCGAAAATATCCGTACTTTCGCGGAGTTTCGGAGAGATTTTCCCGTGGATGGATTGCCCCTCGCGTTCATAGGTAATGCTCATTTCCATATCCGGATGAAGCGACACGATGCCCTGAAGCTCCTGGAATTTGGAAATAGAAACACCGTTCAACTCGGTGATTTTATCCCCCGACTTTAACCCGGTTTCCTCCGCCGCGCTGCCCTTCATCACCTTGCCGACTTCGGAGCTGCTTTCCGCAATACCGTAATGCCAGATGAAAAACGTGAGAATGAGGATGGAAAGCAGGAAGTTAGCAATCGGCCCCGCCGATGCAATCGCCGCTTTTTTGTGGAGCGGCTGGGTGTTGAAGGCGATTTTGCGCTCCTCCGGGGTCAGTTCGGAGATTTTTTCGCTATCGGGATTGCTGGCCGCGCCTTCGTCCCCGAACATCTTGACGTAGCCGCCGAGCGGAACCAGCGCGATTTTCCAGCGTGTGCCCGCTTTGTTCGTCCACCCGAAAACCTCCCTGCCGAAGCCGATGGAAAACGCCTCCACCTTCACGCCGCAGCGTCGCGCCACCCAGTAATGCCCGAATTCGTGGATAAAAACGATCACCGAAATGATGACCACGAACGGCAAAAAGTAATTCACCGTAGGCGCATAGACCTGCAGCAACAGAAAATCAAAAAAAGAATACAGTGTGCTCATCGTAGTTATGTATACTATCGGTAGCCTGGTTGCAAGGGGTGGAGCAGGGTATCCGCAAATTTTTGTGGATTTGGAGAAAGTTTGACTGCATATTTTTTGCTGACATACCTCCTCTCCAGAGGTTATATAAGGTATCCTAATCCTACGATAGATGGATTCAATCCCTCGTGTCCTCTTTTTCCGCCAGTAATAATTTTGATTGCCTGCGCTTTATGGCAGCACTTCTGGTGCTTGTCAGCCATAGCGTGATCTGTCATTCCGCGCCTGAAGCCCCCCATCTTTTTACAGGCGCAGGCCTGGGGGCAAATATTTTTTTCCTTATCAGCGGTTTCCTTATCACCGCAAGCTGGGTGCATCACCCGGATGCAGGACATTATTTCAGAAACCGCGCGCTTCGGATTTTCCCTGCGCTGGTCGTTCCGGTGGTGGGGTGCGCCTACCTGCTTGGCCCTATCGTAACGACCTTACCTGTCGCAGATTATTTTTCCAGTGCCGGAACCCATATCTACCTGTTTAACCTTCTGCTCATCACCATCCCTTTTCTTCCGGGGGTTTTTACCACCAATCCTTATCCGATGGTGGTTAACGGGGCACTATGGACGCTTCCTATCGAGTTTCTGATGTATGTGATGGTGGCGGCACTGGGTGTGGTGGGGTTGTTGCGTCGAGAAATTGCCCTGATTATACTGATAGCTGCAACATATGGTTTATTCGCCAACTATTATTCCTCGGCACATTTGGACATCAGCACTTTCGGAACAAACAGCTGCATAGTGTTTTTTCTTATCGGCACGGCATTTTATTTCTTTTTCCCCATTATCCCCTGGCGGCTGCCGATCTCACTGCTGTGCCTGATCCTGATGATAACAGCATTTTACTTACACTCTTTCATTTTATACATGGTGGCACTTCCTTACCTGGTATTTTTCTGCGTTTTCAGCAAGCGATTGCCTTTCCAGCGATGGAGTAAATACGGTGATTTTTCCTATGGCCTGTATATTTACTCCACCCCTGTCACACAGACGCTGGTGCATTATTTTCCTGGTCTCAGCCTGGTGTGGTTTATTCCTTGTGTGTTTCTGATAACATTGCTATTCGCTTTTGCCTCCTGGCATCTGGTAGAAAAACACGCTTTGAAACTGAAGAAAACAGTGCTGCACAGGACGGCATAATTTCAGGAAAAATTATTCCCCGCTCCCGCATTTTGCCACAGAAAACATTGCTCCAGCATAGTGCTTTTTTTCCCTATTTTCCGCCAGCATCCTGGCTTTAGCGCGGGCTATTTTATCGGTGTCGTATACCTGCTCCAGCGAGGTGAGTACCTCGGCGGGAAGCTGCGCCAGCGTTTCCTCCACCACAGCGGCAATGCCCAGAAAGCTGAGCTTTTTCTCCAGAAACGCGGCGACAGCGATTTCATTCGCGGCATTCAGCACACAGGGCGCGGTTCCGCCCGCCTCCAGTGCCGCCCGCGCGATGTGCAAGGCGGGGAACTTCACTTCATCCGGTTTCTCGAAGGTGAGCTTGCCGATTTCCGCAAGGTTCAGCCGCTTCGTTTCCGTTTCCATGCGTTCCGGCCAGGCGAGCGCGAAGGCAATCGGCACACGCATATCGGGGATGCTCAAGCCCGCCAGCATCGAGCCATCCCGATACGCCACCAGGCAATGCACGATGGATTCCGGATGGATAATCGCATCAATCTGCTGTTTTTCCACGGGAAATAAATGATATGCCTCAATGATCTCCAACCCCTTATTCATCATGGTGGCGGAATCCACGGAGATTTTCGCGCCCATGCTCCAGTTGGGATGGGCGACGGCCTGTTCGGGGGTGACATTCACCATTTCCTCCCGCAAAAACGTGCGGAACGGCCCGCCGGAAGCGGTCAGCGTGATACGCTCGATAGTTTCCGGATGCGCAAAATCCAGCGTCTGGAACACGGCGTTATGCTCGGAATCAATGGGCAGCAATTTCGCGTTATAACGCGCCGCCTCCGCAATCATCAGGTCGCCTGCGCAGACCAGACACTCCTTGTTGGCAAGACCGATAGTCACGCCCTGGCGGATAGCCACGAGCGTGGGAGCCAGTGCCGCCGCACCCACGATGCCCGATACCAGCATATCCACCGGGCGGGCGGCGGCTTCCAGCACAGCCTGCTTTCCGCTCGCGGCCTCGATGCCCGTGCCCGCCAGCAGGTGCTTCAACTCCTCGTATTTTGATTCGTCCTCGATCACGGCGAGCTTCGCACCGCAGGATTTCACAGCTTCCGCAAGCTCCCGAACGCGCGTGGAAGATACCAGTGCCTCCACCGCGAACGCACCCGTGCTCTGTGCAATCAGGTGCAGCGTGTTCTGGCCGATAGTTCCCGTCGCGCCGAAAATCGAGATGCGGCGCGGGCGGGCGGCGGCTTTCAGCAGGGGAGCGGGCTGGTTCATGCGTACCGTGATTTATCCGACAATCGCCCAGAGGATGGTAATCGCCCAGGCCACGGAGAGTATACCATCCATGCGATCAAGTAAACCGCCATGTCCGGGGATGAGGTTGCCGCTATCCTTCACCCCGAATTTGCGCTTTACCCAGCTTTCGTACAAGTCACCTATTTGTGCGATGACGGCGAGGAAGACACAGAGCACCATAAAGGGAAGCCACTGAAATCCAAGAAGCGAATCGCAATTGATACGGCATCCTGCGGCGATATTCTTACCGCCGATAAGTACGTAAAACATCAGCAGGCCGCTTACGGCGGCGCACACCATCCCGCCGATCAGCCCTTCCCAGGTTTTTTTGGGGCTGATTTTTGGGGCGAGCTTGTGTTTTCCGAATTTCCGCCCCACGAAATACGCGCCGATGTCCGTCGCCCATACCACCGCGATAGTGAGGTAGACCATCTCATCCCATTTGCCGTCGGTGGAAACGCGGAACAGTGCCAGCATCGCACACGGCACGCCGATATAGATCGCGCCCCAGATCGCCCACACGATGCGGTTCGGCGCGCTGCGGGTGATGGTAATCCACTCGCTGAGCATCAGCACATAGCACACGCCCATCAGGAGCACGAACTGGATGCCGCCGTTCCATACGATGCCCAG
>JAHFEI010000149.1 GCA_023248615.1 Nitrospinales bacterium
AATCCAAGAGTTATGGGCAATTTCCATCTATATAAGGTTTACATTGCCATCACCAGAATGTATTATGTCCTGATTGATATCTTTACGCGGTGAGCATTAGTTACTAATGCCGATGGAATAGAATGAATTTGGAAAGGAAGGACGATGCCAGAGATTGTTGCGGATTTGCACCTGCACTCCACATTCTCGGACGGGCTTTACACCCCCGAGGCGCTGGTGGACCTTGTAGTAAGCAAGGGACTCAAGGCGTTCTCCATCACCGACCACGACACGGTGCAGGGTGTCGTCTCCATAAAACCGTGCACCAAGGCCACACTTATACCCGGCATAGAGCTTACCTCCACAAGCGAGGGGAAAGAGGTGCATATCCTCGGCTACTACATCGACATAAAAAATGCGGAACTTCTTGAAACCTTAAGCCATATCGCGGTGCGCCGCGAAAAGCGCCTTATGGATATTGTGGACAAGCTCAATAAGGCCGGCAAAGTTTCGCTGGATAAAGATGAGCTTGCGGGCGAATTCGGCACCGGATCGTACAACCGGCTGAACCTTGCCCGCTTCATGGTGAAAAAGGGGATAGCCCAGAGTATCGAACGGGTGTTTACGAACTACCTTGGCGACTCGTCCGATGCATACGAGGCGGTAAATTACTTCTCCCCGCTGAACGCCATACGCCTGATACACAAGTGCGGCGGGTTGGCATTCCTGGCGCACCCATACACCAACAACACCTCTAGCATGATACCGGAACTTGTGGAACACGGCCTCAACGGGCTGGAAGCGTTCCATCCGTCTCAGGGGCAGGCAGACCTGAAAAAGTGCCTGGACTGGGCAACACGTTTCAAACTTGGATTATCCGGCGGGAGCGATTTCCACGGTAACGAGAACTCCCCGAGGAAGATACTCGCCGCAGGTCTAAACGGTGAACGACTGGTCGATTTCCTGGCGCTGGACCCGTCAAGAGATTACGTAGCGGCCACATAAAAGGTAGGAAAGGGAAAACGTACGATGAAAGTTAAAAAAGAGGTTGTAAGGTACCTCGCCCAGAAAATTGTAGAGCACCTTAAGAAAATCGAGGCCATAGAGCACGAATGCGATTTGGACTCGGTAATCGAGATAGTGGAAGGCGCAATAAACGCGGACTTGGGCGTGGAAGAACGCCTGAACGACGAGGTGAAAGCCATCCTCGCCGAGCAGGAAGAAACGCTGGACGAGAACAACATCAATTACCGCAAGATGTTCCAGATGGTGAAAAACAAGCTGGCAAGGGAGAGGGGGTTGATACTGTGAAACTATCAAGGGAAAAAATCAACCACCTGTCGCAGATAATATTAAAGGCGATTCTGGCGGATGACCGCGTGGAATACTTTATGGACGACAACAAGCTCCGGCTTGAGATAGTGAAAGTGCTGACCGACGAGATAAAGACGGAAGACGATATCGACGTGGCGGTGCGGAAGACCATAAGCTCCTACGGCAGGGACCTGCGCGAGGGAAGCTCCGAATGGGAAATTGTGTACGCCCGCCACTACCAGGAAGAAACGAAGAAACGCAGGGGCCTCTCCCTCTAATCGCGTTACGGCTACAAACGGTTGCAAAAG
The DNA here is from genome assembly GCA_023248615.1 of Nitrospinales bacterium. Lineage (GTDB taxonomy): Bacteria > Nitrospinota_A > UBA7883 > JACRGQ01 > JACRGQ01 > JAHFEI01. The sequence goes on from JAHFEI010000149.1 coordinate 1,602, forward strand.
CCCCCGCCAAAAACGGGGGCTTTTTTTATTCCCGCAGGTTGGTCCCGGCGCCCTACTTTAAGAAGCCGCGGCGCTCCGCCTGCGCAAAAATAGTCCCGCCCATAATGTCCGCGTCGTTCTTCTCGTTGTTCAGCAACAGGTGGTAGTGGAAAGGGTCGGCGGGGGATTTGCCGGTAAAGTCTTCCACGAACTTGTTGCGAGCGTCCTGGTTTTCCTTCAGGTGTTGCTCGGCCTTTTCCATGTTCAGGTGGAACTTGTCCATCACCGATTTCAGGCGGAAGCTGTGGTGCCCGAAAAGCCGGGCGTGGATGCCGGAAAACTTTGTCGGGTCCAGGTCTCCGGTAATTATCTGCGAACCGCCGCCGATGATGATGCAGTTCCCCTTTTCGGCAAGGTTCAGTATCAACGTGCGCATCCGCACGAAGACTTGCGACTGCACAGACTGCAAATAATCCGGCACCAGTCCGTCTATGAACCAGTTGATGAACGAGTAGCGTTTTTCGCTCACATTATGGATAAGCGATGCGCCCAACTGTTCGTCTTCCGCCAGCTTTTCTATCATCTGGTGGCTGAAGACTATCCATTTGGAATCGTGCCTGCGGTTGAACATCTCGCACAGCTTCAGGGCAACGGCAAAGCCATCGCACCCGTACTCGCGCGAAATGGTCACAAAATGGCTACGCTTGTCCGCAGTTTCCGCCTTGGCCCGCTCTTCCAGCCAAAGGTGGTAGGCGGTAAGGTTGAATTCCGGTATCTTAAATTCTTCTTTTGAAACAGTCATCGCTCCCTCCTTACAGCCAGAACCCACTGATTTTTTACCACCCGGACTCTACATCCCTGACACCGCCATTCTACCACTTCGTCCACCCCAAAGATATTGCCCGGCACATTTGGGGGTATAAATAAGCTTGGGAGTGTGCGAAACGGGAGGGCGGCTCCGTGTAGGGGCGGGTTTTACTCCCGCCCTTCCTTGTGCCACCCAAATCCCTCTGGGCAGGTTTCAAACCTGCCCCTACAACAACATCGCTTGATAATACGATAACGCCATGCATTACCTAAAATGCGCAAAGAGTGTGGCAAATGGGATGCCGGAGAGGAGGGTGGCAATGGATGCCATCTCCGGTGTTTGAGCGGTCGCGGTTATTTTTTGTTGATTACATCCGCCATAATGGCGCTTTTATGGGCCGAGCCGGAACTGGAACCGAAGTAATACTGTATGATGCCCATCTGTGCGGCGCTGAGGATACCAAGCAGTGTGTTGAAAGTATCCTTTAGGCCTACCTCAACTTTGGGAACCCCGATGATAATGGCGCCCATGATGAGAAAGTAACCGACAGTATAACCTATAGCTAGCCATTTTGTTGTTGGGTCGTGGGTTTCTAGCTCCAGTTTCCTGGCGCTATCGCGGTCGGCGGCATTTATTTTCCCTATCTCGATATCCATCTCTTTCATTTTTAGGATGAAATCCTGCTCCGCCTTTTTTATTTTTATCAGCACTTCCGAGTCCGCCGCTTTTATCGCCGCATCCATTTCTGTTGTGGTGCCGTCCGGCTTGCCCAGCAACGCTAGGGATATGACCGATACCGCAGTGCTGGCAAGAGGCCCGCCCAGTGCGCGTGATAACGTAGGTGCAACAGTCTGAACAAGTGATTTCCAATCGAACGCCATAGCCGGTACCTCCCTCTTTTGTCTGCTCCCGTTTTCAATTTAGACAATTAATATCGCAAGGAAGTAAATTTATAACACAATATCGTATGTAAGGCAAATCAGGCTTTAATGGAATGCGATTATTGCCGGTGACCGGGCAGGACTAGAGCATTTTAATTTATCATGCGTACGAACACTTGCTTCTCTGGATTCCCGCTGGAGTTTACCCCGCACGAGATGCGGGGCGGGAATGACAATTTTTGCGTAGCTATGAAAAGTTAAAATGCCCTAAAGGTTTGGGGAGCGGTGGGCGATGGAAGTATCCCTAAGCCGTTCGTAGGCGGCGGCGGCGGCAAACAGCGAATCTTCATCGAAGTGTCCGGCCATCATTTGCACACCTATCGGCCTGCCGCCGGAAGAAAAGCCGCCGGGGATGCTTATTCCCGGTACTCCGGCAAGGTTCGTGCTTATGGTGAAAATATCGCTCAGGTACATCTGGAGCGGGTTGTTTGCCTTTTCGCCGATATCAAACGCCGGGGTGGGCGCGGTGGGGGTCAGTATTATCCGGCATTTTTTGAACGCATCCTTGAAGTCGTTGACTATCAGCGTGCGAACCTTTTGCGCCTTTAGGTAGTACGCATCGTAGTACCCGCTACTGAGAGCGTAGGTGCCGAGCATTATCCTTCTTTTTACTTCCGCCCCAAAGCCTTCCGTGCGGGTGTGCGTGTACATGCTGGAAAGGTCTGCGCCGTTTTTGCTCCGGTAGCCGTACCTCACGCCGTCGTAGCGTTCCAGGTTGCTACTTGCTTCCGCCGTTGCCAGCACGTAATAAACAGATATCGCATATTCCGTGTGCGGGAGCGATATCTCTTCTATCCGCGCTCCCTCTTTTGCCAGCCTGTCGGCGGCATCCCTTACCACCTTTTGCACTTCCGGGTCGATGCCCTCTATGAAGTACTCTTTCGGCAATCCGACGACAAGCCCTTTGATATCTTTTTTCAGGGAATCGGAGAAATCCGGCAGTGGCATGTTTACGGATGTGGAATCCATCGGGTCGTACCCGCCTATTGCGTTCATAAGGAGGGCGGCATCTTCCACAGTCCTTCCAAACGGCCCTATCTGGTCTAGCGACGAGGCAAAGGCCACAAGCCCGAAGCGCGATACCCTGCCATAAGTCGGCTTTAGCCCCACAACTCCGCAAAGGGAAGCTGGCTGGCGTATGGAGCCGCCGGTATCGGAGCCGAGCGATGCCGGGCAATATCCGGCGGCCACTGCGGCGGCAGACCCGCCGCTAGAGCCACCGGGTACCGCTTTTGTGTCCCACGGGTTGCGGGTGGGGCCGTATGCGCTGTTCTCGGTGGAGGAGCCCATGGCGAATTCGTCCATGTTGGTTTTTCCCAGTATCACGGCTCCTGCGGCCCTCAGTTTTTTGATGACCGTTGCGGAGTAGGGAGCCTTAAAGTTTTCCAGTATTCTCGATGCGCAGGTGGTGATGCGGTTTTCCACCACGATATTGTCTTTTATCGCCAGCGGAACGCCCAACAGCGGCCCGCGCTCGCCGCTTGCCAATCGCTTGTCCGCCATTACCGCGCTTTCCAGCGCATCATTTTCTTCCACCCTCAGGAAAGCCCGCACCTGCGGATCGACTTTTTTAATCCGTTCGATGGAGCTTTTTACTATTTCGACGGATGAAGCCTCCCCGTTTGCCAGCTTACGCGCCAGCGATGCGACGGTTTCTTTGGAGTAGTCTGTCACGGCAGGTTTATTCTATTATGCGCGGCACGCTGAAGTAGCCGTGCATCTGCGCCGGGGCGTTATCCATCGTCACTTCGTGGCCGAACAGGCTTGTTACCACATCTTCCCTGAAGACGTTTCCCATCTCCAGCACGTGGCTGGTGGGGGGGATGCTGGACGTATCAAGCTTGTCCAACTGGCCTATGTGCTTAAGGATGTCCGAAAGGCCAGCCGACATTGCGGCAAGCTCGCCATCCGGTATCCTCAGGTTGGCTAGTTGCGCCACCTTTAGCACTTCTTCGGTTGTGAGCATTATCCCCTGTGTGATGCTTTTTTGGTTTTCCAGCGTTTCTTCAGTTTCTTTTTCTTTGTAGGACTAGCCATTGTCATATCTCCTATAATTCACTCTTCTTTGTAAGTGGGCATTCCTTTAGCGTGGACAAGTTTAAAGTCTTTTGCGGCATTATGCAATGGCTAAGCCGCTTGCGCCCGTTGCCTCATGGCAGAATGTAACCCAAGGAGGCTAAATTCTTCTAGTCATTGCCTCATAACTCAGGTAACCGTAGAACATTAAAGATTCTCCTGAGTTTTTTCTCAAGGGTTTTCTT
>JAHFEI010000150.1:0-3827 GCA_023248615.1 Nitrospinales bacterium
TATATCGTGCATCCACCCGGCAACCTTCATTTCCTTCATTTGGTCCTTGGAGAATTTCACGTCGGCATACTTGCCCTCGTTGATGTCGTTTAACACTTCGCACATCATCACTCCAAGGTCAGCCACTTTCTTGATATGGCCCCCGGTGTACGGGGAGCGTTCGTCTATCGCCGTAGCCATGACGTTGACGAACGAATCGAACAGGTTTTCCATGTCCCGCAAAAGCTTGGTGTTGGTGATGGCGACTGCCGCCTGCGAGGCCAGCGATTTGGTAAGCGCGACAAACTCTTCGCCAAAAGGGATGACATCTCCGGCCTTCGGATCCTTTGCGTTCAAAAGTTGCAATACGCCGATTATCTCGTTGTCCTGGTTTTTCATCGGCACCACCAGCATAGATTTCGACCTGTACCCGGTAGCCTGGTCGTACTTTCGGGGGCCGGTAAAATCGAAACCCTGCGCATCGTACACGTCCGGAATATTTACGGTCTCGCCGCTAAGGGCGACATAGGCCGATACGTTCGACTTTGAAAGCGGCACGGGGGGAAGGGTTATCTCCTTGCCGGAGGTGCCGCCCATCCTGGTCTTGAAGGTGTCGTTTTGCAATATCTTGAACTGGAGGTGGTAGTTCTCCAGTATGTACAGCGTACCTGCGTCGGCAATGGTAAAAAGCCGCGCCTCGTCCACTATCATCTCAAGAAGCTTGTCCAGGTCGTGCTCGGAGGATAAGGCGATACCTATCTGCGAGAGCCGGTTTATCTGCGAGGTTATCTGCTGGGCGTACTCGCTTATCTCGCTTTGGACATTTTTGAGAAGCGACTCCAGCCGCTTATCGCCATGCCCGTTGGCGTTTGTGTCTTCCGTCATTCAACTATGGTTCCCATATTGCATGGTTATCTTACATCAAAGTAACGGTTTATGGCGAATTCCCAAGGATGCTTTTAAAACCCGCCTGACCGTGGGCGAAGCCCAACGTACAGCCCACGGCGGCGCATCACCCATTCCCAACGCCTCTTCCAAGCCGCAAAAGCGCCTTACACGTCGGTAAGGGCCGCAATGGCGGGAAGGGTTTTCCCTTCCAAAAGCTCCAAAAACGCGCCGCCACCGGTGGAGATGAACGAAAATTTATCCGATTCTCCGGCACGGTGTATCGCCACGTCGGTATCGCCGCCGCCGGCAATCGTCAACGCGTAGGCGTTCGCCACTGCGCGTACCATCGCCATTGTCCCACGGGAAAACTGGTCCATCTCGAACACTCCCATCGGGCCGTTCCAGATAATCGTCTTGGCATCGTGCAACACCTCCGTGAAAAGCATCACGCTGGCGGGGCCGATATCAGGCGCTATCCAGTCGGGGGGGATTTCCTTGGCCGGCACCACCTTGCTGGTCGCGCGGGGGTCTAGCTTTTCCGCCACCACAAAATCGACCGGAAGGTAGAACTTAACGCCCTTTTCGCGCGCCTTTTGTTTTATCTCGCCAACTGCGTCGATCATGTTTTCCTCTACCTTGTTCTTGCCGACGTTGTAGCCCAACGCCTTGTAGAAGGTGAAGGCCAGCCCGCCGCCCACGATTATTTTATCCACCCGGTCTATGAGGTTCATGAAAACTTTTATCTTGGTGGAAGCCTTGGCTCCGCCGACGATGGCGACGACCGGGCGCACCGGATCCGCCACGGAGCGGTTGAAATACTCTATTTCCTTTTTCATAAGGTAGCCGCATGCCGACTGCTTCACGAAGTGGGTTATCCCCTCTGTGGAAGCGTGGGCGCGATGGGCGGTGCCGAAGGCGTCGTTGATGTACAGGTCTGCCAGCGCGGCAAGTTTTTTGGAAAACTCTACTTCGTTTTCCTCTTCTTCCTTGTGGAAACGCAGGTTCTCCAGAAGCATCACGTCGCCGTTCTTCAGGGCGGCTACCGCGCTCTCCACATCCGGCCCAATACATTCCTCGGCGAACTTTACTTCGCGGTTCAGCAGGCGCTAAAGCCGCTGTTGCACAAGCTTCATGCTGTACTTCATCTTGCGCTCGCCGTCCGGCCTGCCCAGAGGGGAGGCCAGGATAACCTTGCCGCCGCGGTCAATAAGGTCGTTGATTGTCGGCAACGCCCCGCGTATCCGGGTGTCGTCCGTGATGTTCTGGAACTCGTCGAACGGCACGTTGAAATCCACCCGCACGAAACACCGCTTCCCCGCCACGTCCAAATCGGTGATGCTCAACTTGTTCATAATGGCCTTTTACAACCCTTTTGACGCGATGTACTTTATCAGGTCGTTCACGCGGTTGGAGTAGCCCCACTCGTTGTCGTACCAGGCCAGCACCTTCACCAGCTTTTTACCCACGACCTTGGTGCATATCGAATCCACCGTGCTGGATACCGCAGTGCCCTTGAAGTCCGACGAGACCAGCGGCAATTCGCAGAAATCCATTATCCCCTTAAGCTTGCCGTTGGCCGCTTTTTTCAGCGCGGCGTTCACTTCTTCCGTCGTGGTGTCCTTCTCGACTATGCAAACCAGGTCTACAAGCGATACGTTGGGGGTGGGAACGCGGATGGCAAGGCCATCCAGTTTTCCCTTAACATGCGGCAACACCAGGCCCACGGCCTTTGCCGCGCCGGTGGTGGTGGGTATCATCGAAAGCCCGGCGGCACGTGCGCGGCGCAAATCCTTGTGCGGGAAATCCAGCACTACCTGGTCGTTGGTGTACGAGTGTATGGTGGTCATCTGCCCGCTCAAGAACCCGAAGTTCTCGATTATCACCTTCACCACGGGGGCAAGACAGTTGGTGGTACACGATGCGTTGGAAATGACGGTATGCTTTTTCGCATCGTACATTTCCTCGTTCACTCCCAAAACCAGCGTCACGTCCTCGTCTGTTGCAGGGGCGGAGATAATGACTCTCTTCGCGCCTGCTTGCAGGTGCTTTGCCGCGCCATCGCGCTTGGTGAAGTGCCCGGTGGATTCCACCACCACGTCCACGCCCAAATCTTTCCAGGGCAGGACTGCCGGGTCTTTAGAGCTAAGCACCTTTACGCTACGGCCCGCTACCTTGATGATATCCCCCTCAACCGTAACGTCTTCGGCCAGGTTTCCCAGCACCGAATCGTACTTGAGAAGATGCCCAAGCGTCTTGGGATCGGTAAGGTCGTTCACCGCGACGAAGTCCAGTTTTTTATCATGCAGGGCGGCCCTCAGGATGTTCCGTCCGATGCGTCCAAACCCGTTGATTGCAACTTTAATTGCCATTTGATATCTCCCAAAATATGAGCATTAAATGTACCTAACCCGCACCATCCTTTATATGCCTGTACGGGTAATCAGTCAACAGATAACAGCAACAAGGGAGCGTGTGCGGGACAATAATAGCGACCTCGTAGGGGTGGGTTTTAAACCCGCCCCTACAACATCTGACAATACGATGTCGTATTGCATTGCCTAAAATGTGTCATTGCAAGACCTTCCCCAAACGTGTGCGCCGGGAATCGTTACGCGCTGTGGAACCAGCCTCCCGAAGAGCCATCCGGATTGATGCGGGCAATTTCTTCGCCGTAGCGTTTTAGCGTCCCGCCTCCCGAGTTGGCGCTGTGGGGATGGGGGATGGGGGTTGGCATTTGCCGAAGCCTCACGCTCCTCGGCGGCATACTTGCTGAGCGTCTTCAACATATCCGAGGCGGCGGCGGCGGACTGGGTATCGTGATATCCGGAATGCCTCTTCCCAAACACATCGCCCTTGAAACCGCAATATTCTTCCGGATGCTTATTACGCCCAAAACTGCTGACGAAGCCGATATGGGTTTCATCCTTTCCGGTAAACAGCCTCCACTTCTTCCCCTCCCC
>JAHFEI010000150.1:3837-5586 GCA_023248615.1 Nitrospinales bacterium
CCTTCAAAGTAAGGGCCTTGGCTGTCATAACCGTCGGGCTGTAGCACCTCGAAATGAAAGTGGGTGCCGCTAGTTTTTTCCAACTTGTCATTCTCATCGTGCATGCCAACCTCGCCTATCTTATCCCCCGCTTTTATATGTGCGCCGTATGCAATAAGGGTTTTTTCTTTCAGATGGGCATAGAGGGTGTAAACTTCCCTTCCTTCCACATCAAGATGCTTCACGATGACGGTGTAGCCGTAGGTAGTGTTAAAGTTGGAGAAGACCACGATCCCATCGGCGGCCGCTGGTACTCTGGTGCCTTCTGGAGCGGCGTAATCTATCCCGCTATGGTGTTCTGGCTTATTGTTCCTGATGCGTTCTCCAAAGTAACTGGTAATTCTATATGGGTAGCCGGGGTTGAAAGCGTTTTGGGACATGTTTCCTCCTGAATATTATTGCGAGGCGGTAATTACCGAGGTTGCTGGAAGTTTTTTTTACGATAGATGGTATCTCGCCAAAAAGGTTCATCACCAAGCGTAACATTTTGGCGTGTAACAATAAGGAAGTTCCTTTCGGGCATGAACCGGGGATATATTTTACAACAACCCTCGTCCTTGCCCTCGCTTTTGGTGACGCGCTTGAGTACCTTGCCATCGGAATCGGCCAAAAAAATGCCTTCATACGCTTTGGGAAAAGATGGTTCATACCCCTCTTGATCCGGCATCATGCTGAACAAAAGGGTGCCGCCAGGGCCACACTCAACCGTGGCAAATATGTTGCCCAGGAATTTGGGCTTTACGACATTCCGTTTACCCTTTTTCGGCAACTCCGCCGGGTCGAACATGAAGAGATATTCAACCGAGCTAAGCTCCATCCCATCCGCAAACCCCGCGTGGATGTAGACTTTTCCCGTTTCCGGATGCACTAAAATACCCACGCCGATATGGTCAGAGTATTTAGAGTCGTTATACTTAAGCACAACTACCCGCTGTTTCCCCGTCTCCACATCGTAGATAACCAGTTCATCCGGCCCTCTTTTGATAATGGCGTAAACCTTCTTGCTGTCGGCAGACCATGTAGCACTGATAACATTGCCGCCCAATTGATGCTCTAGCGGCAAAAGAGTTATCTTGCGCCCATCCGGGAGGATGATGATAGACGACTTCTTTTCATCCGTAAGCAGGTAGCGACCATCCGGGGAGAAGCTATGCAAAGAAGGAGCGCCACCACTTTCGCTTCCAGAGGTAATGGTGAGGGCTTTTTTCATCGTTGCGGTGTCGTACACATGCAACTCGCTCGGGAGTTGGTAGGGAGAGTTCTCTATAAAAAGAAAACGGGAGTCGGGGGTGCATCCAATAAATTTCTCGTGCTGGTATGGCTCGGCGGCGGAGAGTTGTTCGTCGCCCGTAACCATGTTTCTCACGTGGAGCCTGTACCTGTCATCTTCCTCATTTTTAGCTTTGATTTTTTTCAGCCCCATATAAACGTAGTCCCTGCCGCATGGCTTTATTTCTTCCGCCATGATGCCGGTGTCTTCCCAACTATCGTCCGTTGGGATTTTCGAGAGATCAAACGGGCGTGGTTTTTTTGCTGAGGCGTTAGCCTGAAGAGGCGCGAGAAACAAAATGACCGCCGCCATAATCGCCAAAAAAATATGTCGTGTATTCATGAATAAAGTTTATACCGAAATAATACCGAAATGTCAAGCGGAAGTTGCAATGAAAACAGCGCACATATCCGGAAGAAACGCGCCGGGCGGTTCTTTAT
>JAHFEI010000151.1 GCA_023248615.1 Nitrospinales bacterium
AGTACCGCTGGTTGGCGTGGGTCTCCGGCGTGGCGATACACCCTTTTATCTGGCTGGAAGGGCTGACCGGGTATGCGATGGTTTTTGACGAGAAGGGAAAGATGGCATCCATCAAGTTCGCCGAATGGCTGGATGTTTATCCCATGGCGGTGGAGCCGTTTTCCCGCAACTTCATACAGCACGGGTCGCTAAGTACGTTGTTCTTTTTCGTGCTCACCTATTCTCACCTCACCATCCCCATAATCATGCTTGTAGCGCTTTGGGTGCACTGCATGAGAATTTCCCGCCCGTTAATACATGTGCCGAAAGAGCTGGCGGTGGCCTTGGGGCTTTTGTTGCTGGCAGTGTCGGTAGCCTTGCCTGCCGTCAGCGAGCCTGTAGCCGACCTGACGAAGCTTGTAGCTTCCACGGACATGGACTGGTTTTACCTTTTCCCATTCCCCCTGGTTGACGCGCTTTCCGCAAGCGCGATATCCGCATGGCTGTTTTCGTTCGGTGCGCTGGCATTGCTGTCGCTACTTCCATGGATGATACGCGGTTCAAAGGAAGCCGCCGCCATAGGTACCGCCCCTGCTATGGTGGATTTGGCGCATTGCACCGGATGCGAGCTGTGCCAGAAGGCCTGCCCGTTCGAGGCGATAGACATAAAGCCGCGTTCCGACGGCAGGAATTACCCGACGGAGGTGGAAATCTTGCCGGAGCGTTGCGCTTCGTGCGGGCTTTGCCTGCCCGCCTGCCCGTTCCCGGCGCTTTCTATCGGGACGTGGACGCATGATTATTTTGTCCAGCGTTTCGATGCTCTCTTTTCGCAAGGCGGTAAAGGCAAGACCATGCTTTTTGTTTGTGAAAGGGTGGTGTCCGACATGGAGGCTATCAATGCCCTGGAGGGATGCGCCGTAATGGTTATTCCGTGCATGGGGATACTGGGTGCGCGGGCCATCGCCGCAAGCTTGAAACATGGCGCTAACGGCGTGGTGGTGGCGGCCTGCGTGTAGCACGATTCGCATTACCGGCTTTCGCAACGCAAGCTAGACCTTACGAAGGTTGAGATAGGAAATATAAAACGGCTAAAGGTTATCGAGGCCACACTCAGCGACCCTGATGCCATGTTGGATGGAATCAGGCAGGCCAGAGCCGGGTTCCAGAAGGAGGAGGCATGAAAAAGGACAGGCTTTCCATCGCCGGTATTATCCTGCTGGCCATTCCGGCCTTTGCGACGGCTTATCTTTCGTCGCTACCCCGTTACACGTTCCGTAACGCCGACCGGTCGGAACTTATGCTCACGTTCAAGCATACCAGCCACCGGGTGCACGAATGCGCCGCCGTAGAAAAGGCCACATACATTGCCGGTATCCATAACCTCAAGCATTCCCAAAACGCGGGAGCGCTATGTGGCGGCAGGGAGCGCCATCCTGTCGGTATACGGCTGGTCATGGACGGCAAAGTTATGGTGAACAAGGATATTCCCCCGCTTGGGTGGCGGCACGACAGCACGGTCTTTGTGTTCGAGAAGTTTATAGTCCCGCCCGGCGAGCACAGCCTGGTCATGGCGATGCGCGACTCCGGGAAAACCGGCGAGAATTACGACTTCCGGTACGAGGGGATCGCCCGTTTCGAGCAGGGCAAAATAGTGGTGGTCGATTTTGATGATGGCGGGTTTAAGGTAGCCTTCTGAAGGCCGCTTCGGTTCTGGCGTTTATGCGGGGGTAGGCTTAAGCCCGCCCACGCAGTTTGTAGGCCAGTAGCGTATTGTGCATCAGCATGGCGATGGTCATGGGGCCTACGCCGCCTGGCACAGGGGAAATATGGCTCGCCACTTCCTTTGCCGGCACAAAATCAACATCGCCCACAAGCCCATCGGGGGTGCGGTTCACGCCTACGTCTATAACCACCGCTCCGGGTTTTATCATGTCGGCGGTCACGAACTTCACTTTTCCTATCGCGGCAATAAGGATGTCGGCTGATTTTGTAATGTCGTTCAGGTGGTTTGTCTTGGAGTGGCACACGGTCACGGTGCAACTTTCGTGTAGCAGTAGCGTTGCCGTAGGCTTGCCCACAATGTTGCTCCTTCCCAGCACGACCGCCTTTTACCGGAGAGATGGATGTGGGAACGTTTTAGCATCTCCACTATCCCCGCCGGGGTGCATGGGCGTATTCCCGGCGCGTTTGACACCAGCCGCCCCACGTTCACAGGGTGAAACCCGTCCACATCTTTTAGCGGGTTTATATGCTCCAGCACCGTTTGTTCGTGTATCTGCTTTGGTAGGGGAAGTTGCACCAGTATGCCGTCTATATCGTCGTCGTCGTTGAGCTTCGTGATAAGTTCGAGGAGCGTTTTCTCGTCTATTGTGCCATCCAGCAGATGTTCCACGGAAGTGATGCCGAGTGCGTGGCACGCCTTCCGCTTGCAACCGACATATACCTGCGAGGCCGGGTCTTTTCCTACCAGCACCACTGCCAGAGCCGGAGCGCGCTTGCCATCGGCCACAATTTTTTCGACCTTTAGTTTTATTTCGGAACGTATGGTTGCGGCTATAGCCTTGCCGTCTATTATTTTTGCGCCCATTTTCAGGTACTCCCCTTAATTCTGTATTTTATAGTCGGGGAAATCCAGCGACCGCCTACGCATCCTACAGCGCTCGGCCCGGATTATATATTCCATTTCCCGCTCGGCGTCTTTCAGGACATCGTTTATGACCAGATAGTCGTACTTGGAGGCGTATGGGATTTCCGTATTTGCCGTATCCATCCTTTTCCCCATCTCTTTGTCGTCTTCGGTGCCGCGTCCGCCAAGCCTTTTTTGCAGTTCCATTATCGAGGGCGGAAGCACAAAGATGAAGACGGCATCCACTTTTTTTTCTCTCAGCTTGGCGGCGCCCTGCACGTCTATTACGAGTAGCAGGTCGTACCTTTCCGTCTTTGCCTTTTCTATGGATTCGTAGGCGGTGCCGTAGTACTCGCCATGCACCTCCGCATGCTCAATGAACTTTCCGCTTTCCAGCATTTCACCGAACTTCTTTTTGTCTATGAAGCAATAGGATTTGCCGTCCACTTCGCCATTGCGCCGTGCCCGTGTGGTGTAGGAAACGGATTGCCTGACGCCGGGTATTTTCTCTACCGCAAATTTCGCCAGCGTGGTCTTTCCAGAGCCGGACGGCGCGGAAAGGACGAAAAGTATACCCCTGCCGTTATCAGCCCCTTTGCTATCCACTTTTTTCTTCCTATTCCAGGTTTGCGGCCTGCTCGCGTATTTTTTCCAGGTTGCTTTTGACTTCCACCACATCCAGGCTGATGTCGAAAAGTGCGCTTTTGGAGCCGATGGTGTTGGCCTCGCGGTTCATTCCTGCACCATGAATTCCACTTTGCGCCCTATGGCTCCGCCTTTTTCCAACAGCCCGACCAGTTGTTTTATATGGCAACCCAGCCTGATGACTTCCTCGGAGATGTCGGAGCGTTCTGCCAGCACCGCCGCCTCCATCAGCACCCTTTGCGGGTCGGCCTCTATCCCGGAGGTCAGTTCCTCCAGCCGGGCTTTTAGTTTCCCAACGATATCGGTCTCCTGTTTTTTCCTTGCCGCCACTATACTGGCCGCGCTGGCCTCTATCGCCACAAGTTTTTCCACTATGTCGTTTTTTAGCGCCAGGCCTTCCATCTCGCGCATTTCCACAAGCCCCTGGATGGCTTTGTTAAGGGCCGGTTTGATGAGGTTCCAGCGCTCTTCCTGGTCTGTTTCCTCTTCCTCGTATTTGAAAATATCTTTCAGCGAAAGGATGGATGCCATATCCGGCTCTCCTGTCACACCGTATTTTTCCTTAAGCGTCTTGGCGATGTTCAGGAATTGCCCCGCCATTTCCTCGTCCAAGGCCAGTTTCCTTTTTGAGCCGTTGCCATCGCCCATGGTGACGGTTATTTCCACATACCCCCTGGTCAACCTGTCTGTGAACAGTTGTTTTATCTTTTTCTCCATATCCATGTCTTTGGAGGGCATCCGCAGGTTGAACTCAAGGAAACGATGGTTGACCGTGCGCAACTCGACCACGCATTTCTTCTGGCCGTTTAGTGCCTCGGCCCTGGCAAAACCGGTCATGCTTCTTACCACCTGTGGCACCCCCGATTTTTTGTTGTAATCCTCATCTGCCAAGTATAATTGAAATCCTGCTTATTTGATAAGACAAATGCTGTCGTACACCGCTTTTTTGGGAGAATTGCCGTATGGATATGAAAGTTGTGTTAACCACATTTTGGATGATTTTCCTGGCGGAGCTGGGGGATAAGACACAGCTTGCCACGCTGGGGTTCTCCGCCGGGTCTGCATCAAAGCTTTCCGTATTCGTTGGCTCTGCCGCCGCGCTGGTTGTCACTTCCGCTCTGGCGGTGTTGTTGGGAGACGCGATATCAAGGGTTCTTCCGGTACGGGCCATACACCTTGCCGCTGGCACAGGTTTCGTGGTTATCGGGGCGCTGATGATAGCAAAGGAGGTATGGAAATAGCCCTGTACAAACCCGTTTCACCTCACTATTAGGGGGGGTATTTGGAATATTGATATACAATAAGGTACAATGCGAGAAGGAAGTAGGAGAGTGGGGGAAGTTCTTGTTTCCTTGTCCGAGGTGGCGGTCGTGTGCTTGCGTTTTGATATTGCTGATATCGGCTCCGTAAATGATGCGCATATAGGCGTAACATCCCAGGCTTTGCTATATCCCCCCGTGCTTGGTGGTGGCATATGATAAACAGAAAATTGCGCGTGGCCATGGCCGCGTTCTCCGTCATTCTCGGCGCTTTCCTTGGCATATATGCGTGCGGTTCATCCACTACTGCCACCACGGCGGCCACTACTACTACGACAACGCCGGTCGTTACCCCAACATCGCTTCTTCTAGGGCAATGGCTGGGACAGAATTCCACAAACACGTGCCTTCCCAAGACTGATGCATGCTACCTCACAAAATTCACCGCTACCTTCACGAGTAGCGGCACCTATTCCATAGTTTCAGACGATGGCGGCGCGGTAACCGGGGCGTTTACCGCCACTGCCACAACGATCTCAACCACTGTGGCCGCTTCTGCGTCTGCCTCCGGTTGTACAATCAGCTTTACAGGCGTTGGCGGCGCTATTACGGCGCCAGCCGTAGTATCCGGCGGTTCCGGCTACTCGGTAGGGCAGGTACTTTCGGTAACTGGTGGTACGGGTGGCACGGTTACGGTTGCTTCAGTTACCGGCGGCGCGGTCGCGACCATCACAGTATCCGCTGCCGGTAGCGGATATACCACCAACTCCACTGCCTCAACATCAGTCATCTCCACATCCTCGGGTTGTACAATCAGCTTTACAGGCGTTGGCGGCGCTATTACGGCGCCAGCCGTAGTGTCCGGCGGTTCCGGCTACTCGGTAGGCCAGGTGCTTTCAGTAGCTGGCGGTACAGGCGGTATGGTTACTGTTGCTTCAGTTACCGGCGGCGTGGTTGCAAGCGTCACAATGGTCGCGGCTGGTAGCGGATATCCCATCACCGCTACGGCCTCCGGTTGTACAATCAGCTTTACAGGCGTTGGCGGCGCTATTACGGCGCCAGCCGTAGTGTCCGGC
>JAHFEI010000152.1:0-3770 GCA_023248615.1 Nitrospinales bacterium
CGTTGGACGACAGGATACGGCACCTCGCCTACAGCTACATGTCGCAACCTATCGAGATAGAGATAGAGCCGGACCAGATAACGGTGGAAAAGGTGGAGCAGAAACTCTTCCACGTATCCAGCGAGGAAAAATTCCCGCTACTGCTTACCCTGCTCAAACGCGAGCAGATGTCGCGCATCATAATTTTTACTAATATGAAACGTACTGCGGAGGAACTGGGGTTCAAGTTGCACGGCAACGGCATAGACGTTGAAGTTTTGACCGGCGATATAGACCAGAAAAAACGGCTGAAGATTATCGACAAGATGAAAGACGGTTCTTTGCGCGTATTGGTGGCTACGGATGTGGCGGCCCGCGGGTTGCATGTGGACGACATTTCCCACGTAATTAATTACGACCTTCCCGCCGATGCCGCGAACTACGTACACCGGATTGGGCGCACGGCTCGCGCCGGAGCAAGCGGAGTGGCACACACGCTGGCCTGCGAGGATTTGGTGGTAAACCTCCCGCCGATTGAAAGGTATATCGAACAAAAAATCGAAGTGGCTCCCATAGACTTTGAACTGGAAAAAGACCAGGCCGGACGGTATCAGCGCAAGCGCGGAGGCCAATTCGGCGATAGGCCGCAAGGCGGTAGGTCGCAAGGTGGCAGGCCGCAAGGCGGCAGGCCGCAAGGCGGCAGGCCGTATGGCGATAGGCCGCAAGGCGATAGGCCGCAAGGCAGGCCGCAGGGTGACAGGCCGCCACAGGGTAGGCCAGATCGTGGCGATAGCCCGCGTCATGCGGAAAGGTCGAGGGACGAGCGTCCATCGGCAGGCGGCGATAGCCGCCGCAGGCCCCACCCCGCAAGAGGGCAGGACGGTTTTAAATCCGGCACCCCCAAGCCTTCAAAACAGATGACATCGGAAGACCGAATGGCGTTGTACCGCAACAAGTATGGCGATTCGTTTGGCGGGAAAGGCCCGGATGCTTCGACAGGCGAGCCGAGAAAACATTCTGCGCCACGGCCTAAGGGCCATGTCACTGCCGCCAAGCCCCATCATGCGAGGCCTAAAGGCGAACCAGTGAAACATGCCAAGCCTGCGGCGAAGGCACACGCGCCCGGCAAGCATGAAAAGCATGAAAAGCATGATAAGCATGATAAGCACGAGAATAAAGAGCCCAAGAAAAGCGGCATCCTCCGTAAGATATTAGGAGTGTTCAAAAAGAAATAGTTTTTGATGGGGAGGAATTCTCCCCATTCAACTCTCAACTTTGGGCCGGGTAAGGGCATATCCGGCACTATCCACACCGGGAATAAAAAAGTTTGCCGCGCAAACGGCAGGTTTGGGCGCTTCCTATTTCCGCAATAATTATGGGTGGCATGGCCTCCGGTTTCGCCGCCATGGCACTGTCTATTTCACCATTTGGAGCGCCAATAATTAGGTGAGCGCATGTAGTGGCGCCAGCGTTATCTTTTCGTGCCTGAAAAAAAAACGATTTTCCTTTAGGCTTTCTTCTTGATTTTTATTTCATCATCGAATATAAATGGCGGGCGCTCCGGATAGGGGCGCAGAATACATACGTGGGGGCTAGTAGTCTTTTAGGGCTTAACTGCTAGAGAGAGAGGTATGCATTAGATGGGGAGTGTTGCCGGTATCGGCGCTTTTGCGGAAAATGGCGGTTTCGCCTGTTCCATATCTGCGTTTAGCCGCGTTTCAATGGCGTTTGCGCCATATCTCCGCCCCATTTGCATGAATTTGCCATGAAAGTACTTTTCAGCACCTGGAAAGATAAGCTAATCGACAATCGCGGCAAGCCGCAGGATGCCTGGGTGGATTGCCCGGTAAAATTGCCGGAAGCGTTCGACCAGAACCGTAAGCTCACCGGGTTCATCGGGTGGGGCGGAATCATCATCCTTAATGAGCCGTATGACGTGGTCGAGATGGCGGCAAACTACGCCAAGGCGTTGCAACAAAGCTCTTGCGGCAAGTGCTTCCCGTGCCGCGTTGGCACAAAGGTAATGGAAGACCTCTATAGCAAGATATTAGATGGCAAAGGGTCTGCCGATGACTTGAAGCAACTTGAGGGGCTTTGCGAGACCATTTCAAAAAACTCAAAATGCGGTATCGGGCAACTTGGGCCGGAACCGATAATCCAGTCCATACAGTACTTCAGGGATGATTACCAGGCGTACATATCAGGATTGAAAAAGGCTCCCGGCTTCCACTATCCCTATAAGATGACGGCTCCCTGCACATCGGCTTGCCCAACCGGCATGGACATTCCGCTTTATATAGAGCATATCAAGGAAGGGAACTTTGCAGAATCGCTTAAGACTATCCGCACGGCAAGCCCGATGGCCAGCACGCTGGGCAGGGCATGTTTCCACCCGTGCGAAAATAGTTGCCGCAGGGATAATGTGGACCGTTCGCTTGCTATCTGCAAGCTGAAGCGTTTTGCATGGGACTATGAAGACCAGCATGTGACGGACAAACCGGAAAACCCGATGAAGCACACCCGCCCTGAAAAAGTGGCGGTAGTGGGCGCGGGGCCAGCTGGCCTTTCATGCGCGTACTACCTCGTCTTGCAGGGGTTCCATGTCACGGTCTTTGAAAAGCTACCCACTCTTGGCGGTGCGGCGTGGACTGGCATACCCCACTACCGGATACCGAAACACATAATGGCCCGCGAGGTGAAGTACCTGGAAGACCTCGGCGTTGAGATAAAGTTTGGCGTTGAGTTCGGCAAGGACGAGACGTTCGCTTCGTTGCGCTCAAAAGGGGTTAAGGCGTTTTTCCTGGCGACAGGCGGCGACATCTCGAAGGAGATGGGTGTTGAGGGGGAAAAGGACAATATCCCCGGCGTATACGGCGGCATAGCCATACTGAAGGACATAACGGATAACGTGACGAAAGATGTGGTAAAAGTCCCTGGGCTGGTGCCAGCCCATGTCCCCATTCCGCAGACCGTGCTGGTGGTTGGCGCGGGGAATACTGCCATGGACTGCGTACGTTCCTACATCCGGCTGGGGTGCAAGGACGTGAACATAGTCTATCGCAGGACGAAAAAGGAAATGCCTGCGGATCCGCACGAAGTGCACGAGTCCGAGGATGAGGGCGTTAAGTTCAACTTTCTTCTTGCTCCGACAAAGCTGGTGACGGAGAACGGAAAGCTCGTTGGACTTGAATGCCAGAAGATGGAAATGGGACAGCCCGACGAAAGCGGCAGGCGCAAGCCGGTTCCGGTGAAGGGTTCCGAGTTCGTGCTCAAGGCGGACATGATAATATCGGCCATCGGGCAGGATTGCGACATCCGCTTCCTCAAAGAGGAGCCGACAATAAAGACCACCAAGTGGAATACGATAGTGACCAACGAGGATACCTTCCAGACCGCCGTGCCGGATGTTTTTGCCGGTGGTGACGTTGTTTCCGGCCCGCTGAACCTGGTTACTGCGGTTGGCCATGCCCGGCGCGCGGCGCAGGGCATAGGCCAATTTTTGCGAGGGGAAAGTGTGGGGCAGACCGACGCGCAGATAATGGAAAAGATTATCGCTGGCATCGGCGCCTACGACAGGACGGAAGAAGTCCCGCAGGCAAAGGGCTGGAACCGCAAGGATATGCCGATTTGTAGCAGGCAGGACAAGGTGGCTTCTTTCAACGAGGTCGAATTGGGGTATCCTTTAGAAGACGCAATGGAAGAGGCGGCGCGGTGCATGCGTTGCTACATCGTGGGCATGGCGTGTGTGCCTGTCCAGGGGGGGGCGAAGTGAGCCATCCGGAAACGACGGA
>JAHFEI010000152.1:3780-5560 GCA_023248615.1 Nitrospinales bacterium
ACAAAAGGCCACAGTTACGCTTACGCTGGATGGCCGTACGGTGGAAGTCGCAAGCGGCGACACCATAATCCAAGCGGCGGCGAAGAACGGGATAAAGATACCGACGCTTTGCTACCTGAAGAAAATGAGGCCTATAGGGTCGTGCCGCGTCTGCTCCGTCGAGGTGGAAGGCATCGCATCCCCGGTCATGTCGTGCGTTACTCCGGTGTCCGACGGCATGGTGGTTACGACCGACAGCCCGAAGATACGGGAATTCCGCAAGAACATGATCCAGTTTATCCTGGTAAACCATCCGTTGGACTGCCCGGTATGCGAGCGGTCCGGCGAGTGCCAACTGCAAAACCTTACCTACGAATTCGGCATACACAAGCATGACTGGGCCACATTGCCGCCCAAGAGGGTGCCGATGGTGGATTGGGACCTCATCCAATATAACCGCAACCTGTGCATCATATGCGAGCGCTGTGTGGTGATATGCCGCGAGGTGCAGGGCCTTGCCGCGCTGAAGATTGATGGCACGGGAAATTCCGGCAGGATAAACACTATAACCGGAGAAAAGCTGGATTGTGATTTCTGCGGACAGTGCATATCCGTTTGCCCTGTTGGCGCGCTTTCCAGCGGGATGTACTTCTCTTCCCGTTCATGGGAGGTGGAAAAAACACAGGCCGTATGCCCGCATTGCGGCGTGGGCTGTTCGTTCAATGTGAACGTGAAGAACGGGAAGGTAGTGCGCGTAACCTCCAGCGATGCGATAGGCAACAACAAGGGCAACCTGTGTGCCAGGGGCCGCTTCGGGTATGAATTTGTACAAAGCCCGGATCGCCTTACCGCGCCGCTTATACGGAGAGGGCACGGGTTTGAGACCACCGATTGGGATACCGCTTTGGGCTATATCGCGGACAGGCTGAAAGAATATGTGGGTGTAAGGGACGCCGTTGCGGGGATAGGCTCCGAGCGGGCAACCAACGAAGATAACTACGTTTTCCAAAAATTTTTCCGCCAAGTGCTAAAGAGCGGGAACCTGGATAACATGTCCAGCATGGCAAACCCGGAAATGGGCGTCAGCCGGTTCGACGCATTCGGCGACATTCCGATGACCTGTTCATTCGACGAGTTGAAGGAAGGGAACCTGTTTGTGTTCATAGGCCTTGATGGCAGCAACGAGAATCCGGTTGTCAGCAACCATATCCGCGAGGCGATATACGGACATGGCGCGGAAGTGGCGCTGTTGTACAGCAAGCGCGCCGAGTTTTTGCCTGCTCCGCGCGCAAAGCTGGTGTACGACTACACCCTGTTGCACCAGACAGTGATGGCGTTGCTTGGCGGCGTGGCGAAAAATATCGCGGGAGAGGGCGGATTCCCCGGCGGTGTGCAAATTCCCCAGGAAATAGGACGTAAGATAGAGACTTCCGCCAACTCCGCTGTTGGCCAGTTGGATGCCGAGTTGCAAAGCCAGCTTGCCGGTCTTGTGAGCCTGATACGGAAACGGCAAAAGCCGGTGTTCCTTGTCGGGCAGGAAGCGCAACATCATCCGCAGTCGGCGGCGATAGTGCAAAATATCGCAAACCTTGCCAGGATAACCGGCGGCAGGGTGATGGTGATGCGAGAGTACTGCAATACGCAGGGAGTGAGCGATATGGGCGTTGTCCCCAACCTGTTGCCGGGGTATGTGAAGGAAACCAACCCGGACTTGCAGGTAACCCGGAATATGTGCGACCTGTTACACACACACGTCGCTAAAGCGTTTTTTGTCGTTGACGAGGATCCGCTAAGTAGGCAT
>JAHFEI010000009.1 GCA_023248615.1 Nitrospinales bacterium
GAAAACCCTTGAGAAAAAACTCAGGAGAATCTTTAATGTTCTACGGTTACCTGAGTTATGAGGCAATGACTAGAAGAATTTAGCCTCCTTGGGTTACATTCTGCCATGAGGCAACGGGCTGACCAGGCAGATAGGCGGTTTGGCGGGCGGGAAACAAACCTCCGCCCAGGTTCCGGGGAGATTGTACACACACGGGCGACATGGGGATCAAGGTTAGGTTCCCTAACCCCTCCTGTGCCTCCTCTTCAAAGGAGAGGAAGTAAACCTTGCGCCAAAGTGTCCATCCGAAATAATCCCCATCTTCCTCATCTATGGATTGTTTCCGAATAATTCATTCGTCCAACTTCGGAACCAAAGCTTAAACTTTCTTAAACTTCCTCAAACTTATTGACATAGCAGGTAAAGAGAACTACTATTCATCCCTGCTCTAGCTGGGGTTGTAGTTCAGTTGGTTAGAACGCCTGCCTGTCACGCAGGAGGTCGCGGGTTCGAGTCCCGTCAACCCCGCCACTTTTTCATTGGCAAGCCAAGCCCGGCGCGGCGCATCCACGCTATTTCTTTATACGGGTTATCTTGGAGCCTTCAAGGGTCAGGTTATACATCAGCCCTTTATTGCTAAATACAAAACCGATTATCGGCTGGTTGAGGGTTTTTGTCTCTATCGTCCCGCCAGCGCCTATCGTTGCTAGGGCTACGGAACCGCTTACGCCAGCCTCCCACCCCTTGCTCTTCTGGAAATCGGAGAGCGCACTGCCGGTCATGAAAAGTATGATTACCGTTTTAGACTGTGCGCCAAGCTGGAAGCCGACGGATGCCGCCGCAGTGGAATAATA
The DNA here is from genome assembly GCA_023248615.1 of Nitrospinales bacterium. Lineage (GTDB taxonomy): Bacteria > Nitrospinota_A > UBA7883 > JACRGQ01 > JACRGQ01 > JAHFEI01. Next base: position 834 of record JAHFEI010000009.1, read on the forward strand.
TCCGGATGTCTTTCCGCCTATCCGCAATGCGCCTTCGCCGTATTCCCCGCCTATGCCTATTCCGGCCTTTATAACGGATGGGAAAACAAGCATGCCCTTGGCTTTTCCGGAGAGTTCCTTCGCCACGCCGACTTCCTTATGGAACTGCTTCAGCGCGTCCCTTACGCCCGCGTCTATCTCCGCCTTTGTCGCGGCTACCGCATCCCCGGCAAATCCCGCGATTGCTACGATAAGGACAAGAAACGCAAGAACCAGAGTGTCTTTACGTTTTGAATTAGCCACCCGCGAACCCCTCCCTGCGATACTTTCCCGTACAGGACGGCAATGCGTCCACTATATATCCGGAACCATTATATCCGCATCTGCGGTATTGTCACACCGCGCCCGGAGGGGGCTATCTAACCCCTTTGGAATTCAGGTACGAAGTGTACTCCATATCCGTCTTCATGATGTGCTCTTGAAGAAGTTCCGTAACGACCGCTATTATCTCCGCGCTTATGAGGCGGCTGTCCGTCTCTCCGGCCTTGAAGCGGACGTATAGGCCGCGTATTTCCGACAGGAACTTGTCGTGCTCCGCCTTATGCACGTCAAAATCGGGAAACTCATGCTTGAACAACATTATCTCTTCGTTGAAAAAATGGCCGTTCGTGTAATCAAGCAACGACACCAGTATCTTGTCCACAGCGTCGTGCCCCTTTTTGCCCATCATGGTGTCGCGGAGTTCGTTGATGTAGTTGAAAATATATTTGTGCTGGGCATCAAATGAAGCCACGCCGACGCTGTAGCTCACATCCCACTCAAGCTTGGGCATTACAAAATCCATATTGCACCTATCTTCCTTATGTCTGAATACCAGTGTGTCGTATGGTGACATTCTAATATGGCCTTTTAGACATGTACATACCTTTATTTGGCCACGATGCTCTTATGCCGCTAACGGCGCTCACGTCAGGACACAATGGCTACCGGCATCAGCACCTTGTATTTTATTTCCGTCATAGCGGGCAATGGCACCGTAGCGTAATCCAAAAGCTCCCCGGCAAGGATATCCAGGGCGGGAGCTATCTGCTCCACCAAAAGCCCGGTATCCCTTTCGGACAGTTCGCAATGCTGGTAATTGTAAATGACCCATTTCAGTTCGCCGCCGATTTGTTTCATATCCAGCGGAAACAGGCGGCAATCAACGGGGCGGGAATCATGGATTTTGCATTTCCCCGCTTCCAGAAAATGGCACCCTTCTTTTGCGCTCGCCTTCAGGAACCGCACGGCGTTGCCGGTATGGGGGTTCATAACCACATCGGAAAAATTGTCGGCCTCCAGCCCGGTACGTTGTGCTATCCGCGCCACATCGCGGGAGGTGAGGTACGGCGGAGTGATTGTCCAGCCCTTTCGACCGCAGCAAGATACGTTTTCGCATTTGGAACAGGCATCAAGACTGCCGCTGTCGTGAAACTCCGGCTTGGCCGCACCAAAGCCGCCATGTTCACCGTGCATGCGGAAGAAATCTCCTGCAGACAAATTTTGGGAAAGGGTTTCCCGAAGAAAAAGGAACAGATACGGATCCCGCCACCTTCGGTACCATCTTACCGTGAAATGCTACAACAAAAGCCGATAGCAATCAAAATGATTTTTTGTAGTGAGCGTGTGGTTACGCAATAAACATAGCGTCGCCGTAGGAATAAAAACGGTATTCCAAACGTATGGCCTCCGCGTAGGCGGCCAGCGTTTTCTCCCGCCCGGCAAAGGCGCACACCAGCGCCAATAGTGATGAGCGTGGAAGGTGGAAGTTGGTGACAATCGCGTCCACCATCTTGAACTCAAAGCCAGGATAGATAAACAGGCCTGTATACCCGGCGTACCCACCGCCACGCAACGCCGCCGTTTCCAGTGCGCGGGTTGTGGTAGTTCCAACAGCGATAACCCTGCCGCCACGCGCCTTCGCCTCTTCCAGTTTTTCGTACAGTTCCTGCGGCACCTCTGCATACTCCGCATCCGGGCGGTAACCGGAAATGTCGTCCCCCGTAAACGGACGGAAGGTGCCCGGCCCGACATGCAGGCAAATCTTATACACCTCCACCCCCTTTTCCGCCATGCGCCTAAAAAGCTCCGGGGTGAAATGTAACCCCGCCGTGGGGGCGGCGCAGGAGCCGTTTTTGGCGGCAAAAACCGTCTGGTACCGTTCCCTGTCCGCATGCCCGTCCGCACGTGTGATGTACGGCGGAAGCTGGATATGCCCATAAGACTCCAGCCAAACAGCCAACGCCTCAGGAGCAAGGTTAAATGAAAAAAGCCCCATCTCCCCCTCACGCCCGGCAAACGTGGCCGAAAGGCCGTTGCCAAAGTCCACGGCCTCGCCCGGCTTTAGTTTTTTTAATCCACGCACCATCGCCAAAGCCCCCTCCGGCGTGGAGCGCACGAGCAAAAACTCGGTCTCATGCCCGTTTGCAGTCCGCCCCGCAAGCCGCGCCGGGATAACCCGCGTTTCGTTAATGACCAAAACATCGGATGGCAGGAGATGGTCCGGCAAGCTGGAAAAGCCGTGGTGGCCCAGGGAACCGCTCTTTTTGTCCATCACCAGCAGGCGCGATGCGTCCCTTTGGGGCACGGGATGCAACGCTATCCGCTCCTGCGGCAGGTTATAGTCGTAGTCTGCGGCCTTGGTGGAAATGGCCTACTCCGTATCGGGCATGGTCAGGCGGGTAGTTATCGTAGTGCCGGGATAGTAGTGGGAAAGGATTTCCTTATAATCGCGCTTGTTTTCCGCCATGCCTTTGGCTCCCCATTGGCAAAGGCCGACGCCATGACCGTATCCGACGCCGCGGAACATTACAGTCTGCCCGCTTTTATGCATGCTGAACCTCGTGCTTTTCAGCCTGGACGGGCCGACCGCCAGACGGAACGCCGCCGCCTCCACCAATTCATTTTGCGTACGGCTTTTTATCCGCAGTTGCCGCACCCTGCCGGTTTTGGTGTACGAGTTTATTGATATATCGGAAATTTTGCCGGAAAAAAGCGAGGCACGGGAAAGGGCAGATTCTATCTCCGGCAGACGGATGCTGGTTTGCCACGCGGAGGACGGCGCATTTACGCCGTACGGGCAAGGTACGCTTTTCAGGTACGGCAACTCCATACTGCGGAATACCTCGCCGCCGTTTTCCGTGCGATCCCCGGCATTGGAATGGAAATAGGCGCGCACGATGGTATTTTCGTACATCAGCACCATGCCAGCCGTGCCGCTTACCGCCGCGTCTGTCGTCTCGCTTTCCGCCGCAATACCGCCATATGCCTGGTCCATCACGTCTGTCTCCACATCAAAATAATTGCCGGAATTCTCCTGCCTTTTGAACATGGCGTAAGTGCGGGCGGCGATGGCCTGCGCTTTCAGCGCTTCCAGCGGCCACGACCGGGGCATCTCCATTGACACCACGCTCCGCAGGTAATCCTCCAGGGGCAGGTGGTTTACCACGTCGAACGTCCCCCGCTCGTTATCCCACAGCACCATGTAACCGCGGTATTTTTTTTTATTGAACGAGATTGTCCCGGTCGGCGAATCCACCCTTATCGAGCGCACCGGGAATACAAGGTTGTTCAACTTTATGCCCTGCCGGTCGCGCTTGGCGGTTATCTTCCCGGTGGCGCCTGCGATACTCAGCCGAGCGCCGCTCTCGGTAGAAGATACCAGCAGGTTTTCATCCGCCGACAGCTCGGTAGCCACAACAGACCTTGCAAGCACTACCCGTATTTCTACGTTGAAAAGCCCCTCTATCCCGGAGGCGTCTTCCGCCAAAACCGTAGCCGGAAAGGCGAGTAGTAACGCCAATATGGCGGCCCGGATAAAACTTTTTGTCATTTCTTTCCCATAAGGTAAAAAATCAGGGTTAACAAAATCGACAGCAGGATACTGGTTGCAAGCGGGAAGTAAAAGGTGAATTTTTCCCGCCTTATGAGTATGTCGCCGGGAAGGCGGCCAACCCATGTTATCTTCCCCGCTACCAGCACAAGCACGCCGATAGCCGCTATCGTGATTCCCACTACTATCAGCGCCTTGCCGGGGTTGGGAAAATCACTCATTAGCGGCAGGCGGCACGACCTCGTATAACGCGTCCATTTTTTGCTCCTGCCCGGCAGGCGGCTCCACCTCGTGCAGTTCGTCTGTTTTTTGCTCCGGCGCGGCAGGTTGCACGACCACGTACAACTCGTTTATTTTTTGCCCCTGCATAGAGCCTCTTTTCTCCAGTTCCGTGCTTATCATGTCCAGGTTTTCTTTCCGTAGCAATGTCCAGTCCGGCGCCAAAAGCCTTTCCTCCGGCACCGTACCGACTATGCCGTGCAAAACGACTTTGGGCGGAAGCACCTCTATAAAATCGCACACAAGGCCTATATACTCCTCACGCGCCAGCAGGCCGATTTCCCCTGCGGCATACTGCTGCTCCATGGGGGTGCCTTTCAGCACATACATGTTATGGATGTTTATCCCTTCGATATTCAGGTGGGAAATCGCCTTCATGCTCTGCCTCATCATCTCCGCCGTTTCTCCCGGCAGGCCGAACACCATATGCGGAGCTATATGTATCCTGGTCCTCATCAGGGCCAGTATCCCTTCGCGCACCTGCTCGCTTGTGTGGTTACAACCTATGCGGCGCAAGGTCTCATCGTGCATTGTGTGTACCCCCAACTCCAGCCAGGTGCAAAGGTGCCGGGATGTAAGCTTCAAGAACTCCGCCATCTCCGGCGTGAGGCAGGAAGGCCTCAGCGTGATGGCAAGCCCCATCACCTCGTTGTCCCGCGTTATCTCGTCAACCGCCGAGCGGATGGAATCCATGGAAACCAGCACGTCCGACCCGGCATGCAGGTGTACCATAAACTTTCCGAATTTGAACCGTTGCCTGATGCGTTCCTTGGCGTTGTTAATCTGCTCGGCAATGGAAACGGTCAACGCATCATACGCGGTGGCGGCAAGCGTCCCGCCCGCGCACAGCGAATATCCACCCGAAGCCTCCCGGCTCACGCCCGGTATCTGCACGCCTATCCGGTGGACACGCTCATCGAAAACATTTTTGAGGTAGCGCCCCAGGGAATAAAACCGTTCTTCCAGCATTTGTCAGGCCCCTTTCGATTCCAGCTTGTAGGTGTTAAGTTTGTTGCGTAAAGTCCTTATGGATATTCCAAGCATCTCCGCCGCGCGTGTACGGTTATTCCCGGCCTTTTCCAGCGTACCCACGATGAGCTTGCGCTCCATATCCTCCACCGTGCCGCCCGTAGCCTGCTGTTCCGGCGCGGCCACCGGTTGCGCGGTATCCGGCAACGAGGGAAGGAAGAGGTCGCCCGGCATCACCATATCGCCACGGCACAGGAGCACCGCGCGTTCCATTACGTTTTCCAGTTCCCGGATGTTGCCGTTCCACGCATATTTTTTCAGGGCATCCGCCGTCTGCGGCGCAATGGAGGACACCTGCTTGCCGGAATCGCCGCTGAATTTTTTCAGGAAGTAGTCGGCCAGCAACCCTATATCTTCCGGCCGTTCACGCAAAGACGGGATGACCAAAGGTATGACGTTCAGGCGGAAGTAAAGGTCTTCGCGGAATCTCCCCTGCCGTATCGCATCCTCCAACTTGCGGTTGGATGTGGCTATAACGCGCACGTTTACCGGCACCGACGCGGAACCGCCGACGCGATCCACCTCTTTTTCCTGGATGACACGCAACAGCTTCGCCTGAAGGTTTATGTCCATCTCCGTTATTTCGTCCAACAGTATCGTGCCGCCGTCGGCCAACTCGAACTTGCCTATCTTGCGGGCCGCCGCTCCGGTAAACGCCCCCTTCTCGTAGCCGAATAGCTCGCTCTCCAGCAATGTTTCCGGAAGGGCCGCGCAGTTGATGGCAACAAACGGGCCATCGGCACGATCGCTCTTCTGGTGTATGAAGCGGGCCAAAAGTTCCTTGCCGGTGCCGCTTTCGCCCTGTATCAGCACGCTGGCCTTAGATGCGGCAGTGCGTTCCGCCATGTCCAGCAACTCCAGCATCTTTTTATTTTGGGTAACTATCTTGCGCTCCTTGGAGGTTGGCTTCTTAAAGGCGGGAGATGGCCTTTGAGGCGCCGCTTTGGCGCTATCCGCCTGTGCGCCGCCGTTAAGCACGCGCTGCACCACTTTGTCCAGCACATCGGCGCTAAACGGTTTTAGAAGATAGTCGTCCGCACCTTTGCGCATCGCCTCCACGGCGGTATCCACCGTGCCGTATGCGGTGACCAGCACCACGGAGATGTCCGGGTGGGATTGTTTTATATCAGACAACAGTTCCATGCCGCTTTTCCTGGGCATGCGGATATCGCTGACGACCATGCGGTATTTTTCCACCTCTATTTTACGCAACCCGGTATCCGCGTCTGCGGCGGAGTCCACGCTGTAGCCACCGCGCACAAGCGCCTCGCACAGCGCGGTACGCATATTTTCGTCATCGTCCACCACCAGAATATCCGTCATGTTCCCTTCAACCAAATATGCAGTGCCGTCCCTGCGCCCAGGCTGGATTCGGCGGTTATTTTGCCCCCATGGGCGGCGATGATATCATGCACTATCGAAAGCCCCAAGCCGGTGCCATTTTCCTTAGTGGTAAAAAACGGGTCAAATATCCTGCCCAAGTCCTCAGCCCGTATCCCGCTCCCCGTGTCACGGAATTCCAGCAAAACGCCATCGTCTTTCTTTTCCGCACGTACGGTTATCATCCCGCCTTCGGAGGAAGCCTGCATGGCATTGAGCGCCAGATTCAGAAAAACCTGCTTAAGCATCCTGCCGTCACCCAGCGCCGACAAGCTGTCCGGAACATCCACATCAAAAGTAACATTATCCCCGGCGGCAATGGGGGCGCAAAAATCCCCTATCTCCTTAAGCAAGGCCTTTAGCGGCACATCTTGCAGGTTTGGTTTTGGGGGGGAAGCGAAAAGGAGAAAGTCGGAAACTATCCTGTCGATGTTAAAAAGCCCACTGCGTATTTTCTCCAGCATCTCCTTGCCCTCGGGGTCGCACTCCAGCCTGGGAGCAAGCATGGATGCAAAAAGTTCCATGCTTCCCAACGGATTGCGTATCTCGTGCGCCACCCCAGCCGCAGCCGCTACCATCGTCTTCATCCCTCTTTGCCTTTCCGCAAGCTCATGGTGCATGGCCGTTTGCGACAGATCCTCCAAAAGTATAAGCCGCTCCCCCATGCCGGAATGGTCGGCAACGGAAACTGCGGTAAGCGTCCAGCCACCGCCTCCCTTATCAACCCGACAACGGAACTCCGATACGTCCGCACCCATAACCTTTGCCGCGATATCAGCGCCGAATAGCGCCTCCAGCGTGTTGCCACAGGCGGTAAAAGTAGCCGCCTTGGCATTGCCGTACTCCACAACGCCATCGGCGGAGACCAGTATCACCCCAAGTGGAAGGTTCGAGAAAAGTGATGAGATAATCCTGTCCTTTTTCCCCAGCTCTGCGCGAAGCCCCTGCGCCTCACTGCGGAGGCGGTCGTAGCTCGCTTCCAACTCGTGGCTGGCCTGCGTAAGGCGCTCCATGGCCTGCACCAGCATATCCCGGTTTGCTATCGTGGAATTATCCATAGCGGTAAGTTTAAACCAGATTCATGGCAAATGGGGAACCGTATGGCACAAAAACAAAAAAAGCCTGTCCCGCCCCAAAGGGCGGGACAGGCTGAAAACACTTTCAAAGCGGGTATCAACCCTCTCCGTAAACCGCTTCCTGCCCGACGCCTATCTGGCGCTCGATTACAAAATCCTCGCCCACGATTTTCTTGTATTCCCGAAAAATGTGGTCTTCCAGCGTTCTCCTGAAATCGCTGTTTATAGGGTGGGCGATATCCTGGTACTTGCCGTTTTTTCTTCTTCGGCTTGGCATCGAAACAAAAAGGCCGTTTTTGCCTTCCACTATCTTGATATCTTTAATCACCAGCGCATTTTCAATGGTGATGGAAACGTATGCCCTTAACCGCTCGTCCTCAACAGGCCTCACTATTACTTCCGTTATGTCCATCTATGCCTCCCAGCAATGTCTATGTGCTTCATGGAATATCTTGGCTGCGTCACCTCGCACCACCAAGGCCCCAAGGAAATTTCCCGATAAGCTTCCAAAGCGCCCCGGTGATTATCGAATAAAGCAAAAATCGCGCTACCGCTACCGGTCAACATCACCCCTTTCCCCTTTAGACGACGTAGCACACCCCTGACTTTTGCTATTACGGGATAGGCTCCTAAAACCGTATCTTCCAAATCATTATCAAGGAACCGTACCGCGTCCCCAAGAAGAACACCCTCTTTCTTGAAGATAGTCGGAATTTTATATAAGGACAACGGTTTTGTCAATCGGGCATCGAACTCCCGGTAGGCTTTGGCAGTTGGGACTTTCACCCTCGGCTTTACCAACAGGGCATAAAAATTCTCCGCAGGCGGAAGACAGGTGAGTTTATCCCCTATGCCGGTTACCCAGGCCCTGGGAGCAAAAAGAAAAAATGGGACATCCGCCCCCAACCTGGCTCCTATAGCCCTGAGCGCAGGTTTGGCGATATCCAGCCCCCAGATTTGGTTCAGCGCCGCCAGCACAGTGGCCGCATTGGAACTTCCCCCCCCCAGCCCGGCTCCGCTGGGTATCTTTTTCTCGATATGTATCCTCACCCCCGGCAGGCCCGGCCTCCAGAGCATCATGGCCGCCTTGTAAGCCAGGTTTTTCTTTTGGGGGATAGATTTGTCGGAGCAGGTAACCAGCACCCTCCCGGACGGCTCCGGGCTGAAGGTAACAGTATCGCACAAGTCCACCATCTGGAACAGGGATGCGATATTGTGGTAACCGTCTTTCCTGATACCGGTTATCTTCAGCACCATGTTTATTTTGGCCGGGGATGGTACGGAAAAACTCCTGTTACCCACGCAGTCGCCCGCTCCTGTTACGCTCCTCTTCCAGTTGGTTTTTTAAAATACCTATTTCCTGCGCCATAGTTTGCACCAACCCCGAAAGGCGCGACACGGCAACACTTAGCCCCAACAACAAGACGAGGATAAGAAAAACGGAAAATACCAGTATGGCGTTGGAAGTTTGGGCAAACCCCAAAAAATGCGACAGGGCATCCATCTGGTCGCCAAAAAGCGCAAATGCCATAACGCAACCGCCAACAAAAAACCAAGTGAGGGAATAATTTTCCTTCAGCCTCCTTCGCCGCACCAATTCAAAAATCATCAAAAGAAACCCGGCGGCAAACAGGCCAGCGACAAACCGCAGCATTAACGTCATACGTTACTCCTCAACCTTGTTACCAGCAACCCTATGGACACTTTTACCACATAATAAATGCCGGGAAAAAAACCTATCGATGAAACGCCGCCCTGCCGCTCGCGCATGGAAACGGCGGTTTCCCCTACCCTGAGGCCATAACGGCCCAGCAGGACTATCGCCTCAGGCTCCGGATAATCGAATGGGTAGTCACGCGCAAATATCGCCGTAGCCCGCCCGTTGCAAAGCCTGAATCCGGAAGTGACGTCGTACACCCGAACGCCGGTCAGCGCCCATATCCAAACGGAAAGGAACCGTATCACCTGCCGTCGCAAGAAAAAGGACTGGAACCCGTCCCCGCCGCTCTCCACAAACCGCGAACCAATAACCATATCCGCGCCCGTCTCCCCCATTTTTTTAAGGAGCACCCCTATCTGCTCCGGCCTGTGCTGTCCATCGCCATCGCACTGCACGGACAAGGCAAACCCGTTTTGAACCGCATAGCGGTAGCCGGTCTGCATCGCCACCCCTATCCCCATGTTTGCCGGAAGGTCGATAACGGTTACGCCCGCGCTACGCGCCACTTCGGATGTTCGGTCAGCAGACCCATCGTTGACCACTAGCACCTTGGGCTGCGGGTTAAGGCGGGAAAGCTCATCAAGCGTAGCCGGAAGCGCTTTTTCCTCATTGTATGCCGGGACTATAACAAGGATATCGTTGCCGTTCACGGCCTGTACCTTAAATATCCTGCGGCCACACCTAACCCCCGCACTATGCCCCGGACAAAAGTAAGCGGTATCAGCGACAGCAACAGCGGGTTACCACGGTTGAACATTATCAAAACCGGCACGGGAACCTGTAAAAAAAGGTACAGCCCGAACATGGATGCGTACAGTACCCGCCCCGCATGAAAAACAAGCAACGGCAACGCCACCACCAGCAAGAGGCCAAGCATCGGGTGCGCCAAGTCTATCATGCCTCCAATGCCGCCTCCCGTCATCCGCACGGTATTTTTATCCTTTAAAAGCCTTACGCGCCACACAGCGTAGCTGAACTGCTTTTGCAGGTAGCGATAAAGGGATGTCTCGTGGTGGTGGGCCACAGCGGCGCGCACCTCGAAGGTGAACTTCCAGCCGCTGGCCAAAAGGCGCGCCGGAAGGTCGTTGACGTCGCCTGCGGACATTTCGTGTCCCTCGCTAAACCCGCCCGCCTGCTCCAGCGCCGCCTTGCGGTAGGCACAGTTGAAAGAACCGAGAAAATCGACATAACTCGGCATAAAGCGGTGGCGGAAAAATATTTCCTCATGGATAAGCCGGGCAAGCGGCTTTTGCGGGTTGGCAATATCGTAGGTGCCTCCCACCGCACCGATGTTTTGTTTCTTGAAATGGGGAGCAAGTAGCGCCAGCACATCTGAGCGGGGCATGCAGTCAGAGTCGGTAAAAAAACATATCTCACCTGTCGCCGCTCGCCAGCCTGCGTTTCGTGCGCTGGACATCCCCATATGCGGCTGGCGTATAATCGTCACCTGTGTGCCGTAACGCGATGCGATACCAACCGTACTGTCGGTCGAGCCATCGTCAACGACGATTATCTCCTTGTCCGGGTAGATAAGCTGGCGGCACGCTTCTATCACATGCCCAACGGTTTTGGCGGAATTGTAAGCCGGGATGATTATTGAGATTTTCAAATGGCCGCCAGAAAATCCCTTAGGGCATTCTTCAACCCAGCCGCCGGGTCATCCGCTTCACCGGCAGGCAGTTCCCCCTTTTTCGGCAAGACTGCCAACTGTCCGGCGATATCTTCCACCTCCATGGCCACATACACCATGCGGCGGGGGCGGGCCACAAGCTCCCCACATATTTCAAGCTGGTGGTCGTTAAAATGCTCGCCCAACGCATGGCGGCGGGGAGAGATAATAAGCGGGGTTCCCCAACGCCGCGCCGAAATAACCGTGCCTATCCCCGCATGACCCACTACCGCGTCCGCAGTGCGCATCATTTCCTCTGCCTGCTCAAACGGCATGAAGGCATGGTGTGTGGCGTTGCGCGGGATATAACCGCAGGCTCCGGTCTGCATAACAACCGGGACTGGCAACACGGCGGCAAGCCCGTCCATATACCGTACCAGCCTGTCGAACGGCTGGTCGTGGTTTCCTACCGTCACGTAAATCATCCCCCAATAATACATCATTCGGCTTTCACCCGAATGCCCCGGCGCACGAAAAGACCGCCAGCATTAAAAAGTCCTCAGATTTCAGCTACGGTTTTGGCGTACCTGCCTTGCCGCCCAAACGGAACCGCAACAGGCCGCGCACAAGGCCATACGCACGCGAAAAGCCTCGCAAGAATGCAAGCGGCGCCAAAAATAGCGGCTCAACGCCGCCTTTCCGCGCCGCTATCCTTGCCGGAATATCCAGCAACAACAACACGTAAATGGCAAACGCCGCCCCGTATGCCAGCCGCGCCCCGCCGATAAAAAGAAGCGGACTACCCATGGCAAGCAACAGCGCAAGCGGCGGCTGGACAAGGTCGGTAAGCCCGGCGTATTTGTCCCCCTTCATCATGTCCTTGTGCTCCATGTAAAGCTTTACGCGCCATACGCCATGGTTAGCCTGCCTACGCAGGTACTGCCGCAACGACGTCTCGTGGAAATGCGCCACAACCGCCCTGCGGTCGAATACCAGCTTCCACCCGGCTTTCCTTACGCGGTACGAGAGGTCGTTATCCTCGCCGGAAGCGGTCTTGTATTCCTCGTTAAAACCTTTGGCCTGCTCTAGTGCGCTTCGGCGGTACGCGCAATTGAACGAACCCAAAAAATCCACCTGCTTTTGCATGGAAGAGTGCCGGAACACTATCTCCTCGTGGATAAGCCGGGCAAGCAGGATTTCCGGGTTGGCTATGCCATAGGTGCCTCCCGCGCCACCCACTTCGGCATCGGCAAACTGCGCGGCGAAAACCGAAAGTACGTCCGGCTGTGGCAGGCAATCCGAATCGGTGAAAAAACATACCTCGCCGGATGAAGCCCGCCACCCGGCATTACGCGCACTGGCTGGGCCGCCGTTCGCCTGCCGCTGGACAAGCGTTACGCCGGAACCGTAGGCACGGACTATCTCCGCCGTGTGGTCACTGGAGCCATCGTCCACAACAATAATTTCCTTGTCCGGATAACCTATCCGCAGGCAGGCATCCAGCGCCTTGCCGATAGTGGCGGCGGAATTATAGGCCGGGATGATGACGGATATTTTCAAGCAGGCATCCCTTGCGCCGGTTTTTTGCCGGCGCAATATACAAGCATCCCGAACATGCCGCCCAAAAGTGAATCGGGCGAGCCTGCCACCGGCAGGACGTTTACCCCTCCGGATTGCTCCACCGTAAACCCCATATCCTTGTAGAGTTTTTCCAATGCGGAACGTGTAAACGGCTTTTCGTGTATGCCGGGCATCATAAAGGGCCGGATGATTGTCCAAGGCGTCCAGCGGTTCGGCACAAACGTGACGATGACTCCGCCCTCCGCCAACATCTGCGCCATGTTGCCGAATATTACCATCTGTTCCCCGGAGCCAAAATGCTCAAACAAGCCATCGGAAAAAATCAGGCCAAACTTCCCCACATGCGGAAGCGTTGCGGCGTTATATGTAAGGTCGAAAGAGAGGTAGGCGGAACACCTGCCTTCGGTAACGGCGCGGGTGGAAGCAAGAGCCTGGGCGGAGTAATCAAGCGAATGTACCCGGCATCCCTGCTCCAGGAACCAGCGGGAAAAAAAGCCGCTCCCGCTCCCTGCGTCCAGCACATCCATGCCGGGACGGACGTATTTTTGTAGCACGGCGCATATCCTTTTTTTCGACCAGCTTGCCTTGCCGGATGCGGCGGATGTTTTCCAGAACCCGTCCCAGCTTGCAGAATCCGTCTGCCCCGCTTGCTTCGGCTCCTGCCTTTCCATCCCCTGCTATTTCCTGTTTTTGCCGGAGGAAAAATAGTCCATAAAAGCCTTCAGGCCGTACAGCTTGCGCTTCAAATCACCGATGCTACGTATGCCTTTCAGCATGCTCCACATCTGGCCCGGGCGCAGGTAGAACTCCTTCAGCCCGGTGTCAATCGATTCGTCTATTTCCTTCTTGCTCATTTGCGGGTAATTCAAAAGCGTCACCTGCTCGTGGTTTTCGTCCACCCACTGCGGCCAGTCCTTCGGGATGAGGTAGCCGTTCGTTTTCGCCCATTGGTACATTTCCGTGCCGGGATATACCGCGATGCCGGATATCTGGATGGTATCCAACGGCAGGGATTTGGCAAAATCTATCGTGGCCCGGGCGCTTACCTTCGTTTCCCCCGGCGCTCCTATCATGAAACAACCGTGGATAGTAAACCCAAGCTTGTGCGCATAGCGTGTGTATTCCCGCGCCTGTTCCAGCGTAGTCCCTTTTTTTACGGCATCCAACGCCTCCTGCGTACCGAACTCATAACCGGTCATCAGCATCCTGCATCCGGCCTTGCGCATAAGCTCCAAAAGCTCCGGTTTGATATCCACCCTGGCGTTGCAACTCCACGATATTTTCAGCCCGCGCCGCAGGATTTCGTTGCACACCCCCTCCACATGTTTTTTGGAGGCGGTAAACGTGTCGGTCTCTATCATTATTTCCCGCAACTGTGGAAAGAGCTTCATGTCGTATTCCATTTCGTCCACCACCCGCACAGGGTCGCGGTACCGCATCTTCCTGCCAGACATCACCTGCACTTCGCGGCAAAAGGTACACTCGGCAAAGCAACCCCGCCCGCAAATCAACGTAAGGAACGGATACCGTTTGCCAGCATCGTGATACCACTCCGGCTGGATGTGATGCCACGCCGGAAACGGAAGCGCATTTACATCCGGCAACGGCGCGGCTGGGTTTTGCGCCACAACCCCGTCCGCCATGAAAGATATGCCAGCCACGGATTCCAACTCCGCGCCGGATGCAAGGTCACGCAGGATATAGTCGCATTCCCCCCGCGCCACAACATCCACCGCCCCCTTTGCGCGGCGCAGTGTGTCCTCCGCCTCCGCGCTGACGTGCGCCCCAACCATCACGGTTAAAGGCACGCCAAGGCGCTTTGCCAGCGCCGCGTAAGCTATGTCGTTATCTATGGATGGGGTGGTGGTGTGGAACACCGCCATATCGGGAAGGAACCCAAGTATCTCGCCTTCAATATCGCTTTCCTTAAGGTTCAGCGCGGCGCCATCGGTAAATTTAACCGTATGCCCTGCCTCTTCCAGCACCGCAACGGCAATTAACAGGTATTCCGGATGGCGCTGCACCCGCCCGCGCGATTTTGCCGCCCAGCGCGCGCTTCGGCAGAAATCGTCCACATACGGCGGATTAAGCACATATACTTTCATGGCAGGCTCCGGTCTTTTGCGGAAATATTCACGCTATTTTGTGTCAGGCTCATCCGCCGGATTTTACCACACCCGCTCACATCGGCAGGTCGTTTACGGAGAAGATGGCGGTAAGCATCGAAATGACGACAAACGCAACCACCAGCCCCATGATGAGAATCATCGCGGGCTCCAAAAGCGCAATCATCCGCTTAACGGCGGTTTCGACCTCTTCATCGTAAATTTGCGCCACGCGGATAAGCATCTCGTCCATCGAGCCGCTTTCCTCGCCCACCAGTATCATGTGGACGGCAAGCGCGGGAAAGAGGCCGGAGTCCTTCAGCATCCCGGAAACCTTTTTTCCCTCCTTCACCCCTTTCGCGGTTTTCTCCAGCAAAAGGGCGACTTGGCGGTTCGGCACCGTATCCTTCACTATCGCAAGCGATTGCGTAATAGGCACACCGCTTTGTAGCAATGTCCCCAGCATCCGGGTAAACTGCGCCACCACGGTTTTTTGCACCAGCCCCCCGATGAGAGGCAACTTCAGCACGATGCCATCCCACTTCAATCTGCCGTCAGGAGTGGCAAGGTAACGCCGTATGCCGAAAACAACGGTAGCGGCGCCGAGCAAGGCCCAAGGATAGTATGTGGCAACGCTGTGGCTCAGCCAGACAAGGAATTTAGTGGCGGCAGGAAGCTCGCCCCCCATCCCCTCGAATATTTTTGCGAACTTCGGGATGACGTACACCATAAGCACCCCTATCGCGCCAAACCCGGCGGCGGCAAGCACTGTGGGGTAAATCAGAGCCGATTGCACAGACTCCGCAAGTTTCATCCGGCTTTCCAGATAGGTGGAAAGTCGGTCGAACACCCGCTCCAAAAAACCGCCCGCCTCACCCGCTCGCACCATGTTCAGGTACAGCGTGGAGAAAACCCCCTTTTGTTTGGACATGGCGGCGGAAAGCGTGTCGCCCTCGTGTACCCCTTTTTGCACGGCCCCGATAATCCCCCTGCTTTTTTCGTTGTCCGTCAAGTCCTGCATTATCACCAGGCAACGGTCTAGCTCTAGGCCGGAGTGCAGTAGCGTTGCCATCTGCCTTGTAAAATTTAGCAACTCTTTTTTCGACATCCGACTGCCGCGTATGGGAAAGCTGAAGTTTATTTTTCGGCGTATCCCTTCCGCCTCTATGGAAATGGGGAAAAGATTATCCCTCCGAAGCCTATCCGCCACGGCGGCGCTATCTGCCGCCTCCATCGCGCCCGTCACCAGCGCCCCATCCTTGCCGGTGGCCTGGTAGGTAAATGTCGCCATCAGATAACTTCTTCGGCGGTTACCCGCACTACCTCCGAAACGGAAGTTATCCCCCGGCGCACTTTGGACCAGCCATCCTCGCGCAATGTTTTCATCCCTTCCCTGCGCGCCTGTTCCTTGATGACGTGTGCGCTGGTTTTTTTAAGTATCAGGCCGCGCACGTTGTCATCTACCACCAGCATTTCATATATGCCTACGCGCCCCTTATACCCGGTATTTGCGCAATCGCGGCATCCCACCTCGCGGTAGGCCGAGGAGCCACCCACCATCGCCGCTTCGTTGTCCGTTGGCGTGTACGGCTTTTTGCACGCGGGGCATAGTATCCGCACCAGCCGTTGGGCAAGGGCGCCCACCAGCGCGGAACTGATAAGGTAGTGTTCCACCCCCATATCCAGTAAACGGGTAATGGCTCCCGCAGAGTCGTTCGTATGCACCGTGGAAAAGACCATGTGGCCGGTAAGCGCCGCCTGTATGGAAATCTCCGCCGTTTCGATATCGCGTATTTCCCCGACCATTATGATGTCCGGGTCCTGGCGCACTATGGAGCGCAGGCCGTTTTGGAATGTCAGCCCTATCTGCGGGCGCACCTGTATCTGGTTTACCCCTTTCATCTGGTATTCCACCGGATCCTCGATGGTGATTATCTTCTTGTCCGGCGTATTTATCTTGTTAAGCGCCGCGTACAGCGTGGTCGTTTTTCCGCTACCGGTCGGCCCTGTCACAAGTAGCATGCCATACGGCTTTGCAATCATACCGCCGAAAACTTGCAGTTCCTTTTCCGGAAAACCGAGCGTGTTGAGTTCTATCACAACCGCCCCGCGATCCAATATCCTCATCACTATACTTTCGCCGTACACTGTAGGAATGGTGGATACGCGCATGTCTATGTCCTTGCCGCCTATTCGTGTGCGTATTCTCCCGTCCTGCGGCAGGCGCTTTTCGGCGATATTCAGCCGGGCCATGATTTTGATGCGCGACGCAACGGCGGCCTGCATTTTTTTCGGGGGCGATTCGGCGTGGTGCAGGATGCCGTCTATGCGGTAACGCACCATCAGGTCGTCCTCGAAAGGCTCTATATGTATATCCGAAGCTCCGGTTTCCACCGCACGCTGGATAAGAAGGTTCACCAGTCGGATAACGGGCGCGCCGGACGCAAGGTCGCTCAAGTGGTCGGGGTCGTCGTCCATCGCCGTATCGTCCGTGCCTATACCCGATTCGTCCACATGTCCCACTATTGAGTCCATAACGGAAGAGCCGGTGCCGAACGTTCGCGCTATGGCCAGGTGTACCGCCTCCTCGGTGGCGAGGGAGATTTTCACACCCTTGTCGCTACCAACAAGCATCGCTTCCACCATTGGGATGGATGCCGGGTCGCAGACAACAGCTTCGAGAAAATCGTCGCCCATCCGCACCGGATAAATTTTGTGCTCGGCGAGAAAAGAGGCGGAGACGTTTGAGCCGTCCAGCGCGAAACCGGAAGTGGGAAGCTCCTCTGCCCGCAGGAAAGGAAGGCCGAATTTGCGCGAAATGAGCGAAAGGACTTCCGCCTCCGAAACGTATCCCATGGCTACCGCCGTTTTCCAAAGCGACTTGCGCCCCTGTGCCCCCTGCGACTTTATCATCCGCCACGCGTCCTTAGGGATGCGACCCGAATCTATCAGTTCCTGCTCTATTACGCCGGTATCGCTCATTTAGTAACGGCCCCGCTGGTGTTGAACGGCCTAGGCACCATGACGGCCTGTACCTTGGACATCCGCCCGGAGAGCGATTTTGCGGCATCACCCGAATCGAGGAATATGGATGTCTTTTTGCCGCTGGCCAGGCTTGCAACCTCTATAAAATCTTCATTCACGCTGGAGAGCCGATAATCCGAAACCATATCCCCCTCGTTAAAGGTCTGAGATGCCAGTTTGTCCCCCTTCACGCTGATTACCTCGTAATACCTGCCATCATCGCTTATGGGAGCCTGCTTCATGCCGGACAGCACCAACTGCTCCCCAATCTCCTTCCGTATATACCTTTTTACCTCCGCATCAAGTATCGCCATCCTCTTAGTATCCGTGATGATGATGCCGAGAAGTTTCACATCCGGAACAGGCTCGTTAGGGTCGGCAGGTTGCAACGGCGGCGGGGGCGGCGGAACCTGATGCTCCGCACGTTGACGGCGGAAAACATTACCAGCCATGACGGAAGGCGGGACAGCCGACTGCTGTGGGATTTGCAACACGGACTGGGGTGTCCTGGATGCGGACGTGACGGCCTTTGGCACAGCCACAGGCGTAACGACTGTTTTACCTATCCCGTACGAGAGTAGCACGATAGCCGTTCCCGCCGCCCCAAGATAGTATTTCGCCGGGATAAGTGATGCCATCCTTCCAAGGTTCTTGATATCCATTTTCACCTACCGATTTTCAGTTTACCAATTAATATCCATCGGTCTGACGGTTATACGCACTTTGCAAGCGCCGGGACAACACTCTACCAGTAG
>JAHFEI010000153.1 GCA_023248615.1 Nitrospinales bacterium
CAGGGCGAAGACTCTGGGCGTAAGGGAGCCGGAGCGTATCAACGTGATGTAAAGCTCCAGGTAATTTTTTTCCATCGACGATGAGGCGATAGATTAGGCGCGCTTTATTATTTTCTCCGGCGATGCCAACGGCTCCTCGGCATCGGATAACTCCGTGCGGCGTGCCGTGCCGGGAAGGCCAAGCGTGGCGTACTGGCCTGGCTCAAAGTCCGGCAGTTCCCAGCCGTCCGGCTTTACCCGGAGGATAGCAAGGCCGGGCGCGACTTCAAGCCATTTCAGGACGATAGCGTTCAGTTGATTTTCTTCCATACAAACCTCTCGACAGTGTTGTAGTTGTACGCGCCCATTATAAATGGGATTTGCCAAATTCCGGAACATTTAGATAGTAATGCGAAAGGCGCGATGGACGACAACAACAATAGCCTGCTATTTTAGCCCGGCTTTTTTCAGAATTGCGGCTATCTCCGGGTGGCCCTCCCTTTTCGCTATTCCAAGCGCGGTCTCGCCAGCTTTGTTTTTTATTTTTAAGTTCGCCTTGCCCGCAATAAGCATACTGGCGATGTCGGGATGGTCTTCCTTGGTGGCCCACATCAGGGCCGTCCATCCCCGCTCATCCACGGCATTCACATCCGCGCCCCTGGCCAACAGCGCCTTTACCGGCTCTTTGCGGCCCCAATTCGCCACGTTCATCAAAATTGTCCTTTGGCTCTGGTTGTCCCTCACGTTGACGTTTTTGGAGAGCGGGATAAGTATTTCCATGCACTCATCAAGGTCGCTGTTGGAAGCGGCCCATAGGGCGGTCGTCCCGTCATTTGCCGCAGAATTCGGATCGGCTCCGGCGGCAAGGAGTTTCCTGACGATTGCGGCGTGGCCTTTATCGGCGGCCTCCATGATGGGGGTAGCTCCATCGTGGTCTTTTTTGTTCACATCCGCCTTGGCGGCGATAAAGTCCTCCACTATATCCAGATACCCCTCGCTGGTGGCAAGCGATATTAACGGCATGCCATGGGCATCGGTGGTATTGGGGTTGGCTCCGGCGGCAAGCAATATATGCACACCTTCCGCGTCACCGGCAAGAATTGAGAAGACCAACGCCGTCTGCCCGAACCCGTCTACCGAATCCGGATTTGTGCCTTTAGAGAGGAGCGATTTCAGCTCGTCGTGGTTCCTTTCCTTGGCGGCGCGGAATAAAACATCCGTAGGCGCTCCGCCCGAGGGCGGTGTGGAAACTTCGGCGATACCTGTGCTGGCGGCGTAACATGTATTCCCAAAGAAGATAAGCGCCGCAATCGGCAAAACCATTAACCCGGAAAATCTTGCCATTCCAAAGCTCCTCATTATTGTCCCCCCGGATTTGCACCCACGACTATACTTTCCCCTTCAGGTACGGTGTGTACTCTTTATCCATATCGCTGATGTGGGTTTTCAGCCAGGTGGAAAGCAGTATCGTCAGCACCTCGTTCGCCAGCTCATGGTCGGTTTCCATCTTGGCCTTTACCTCCTGGATTATTTGGACAAAATCCTGGTGCTGGGTCTTGTGCTCCTCGTATTTCGGGTAGCTCACCTTCTTCATCGCATCTTCCTCTGCGGTAAAATGCTCCTTCGCGTACTTAAACAGGTCGGTTAACGCAACCTCCGTGGCTTCCTTCTTATGGCCGGATTCCGAGCCAGATGTAAAATCGTTGATTATGTCGAACAGTTCCATGTGATGCTTGTCGAATAGTGGGATGCCTACGCTGTCCTCGCGGTTCCAGGTAACTCTCATATCCCAATCGACTCCAATGCAAAAAACGCCAAACGGTACACTCGGGTGTCTCCTCGGTCGCTAGTGTAGTACCCCGGTATTTCCTTTACAATACAGAACATGCCCCAACGGGTTGTGTTAGCAACGGTATTCATCCTGTTGCTACGCCATGACGGGCGCAAGACCGACTAAAGTCCGTCGCTACCGAAACGTATCGATCCCTGCGTAAAGCCATTACTGGGAGACCGCACTAGTGTATCAAGTATGGGGCAACATTTCTATACTCGGCGATAAGCGGTTGTGCGCGGGGTGGGAAAAGGCTCGTCTCGTAGCCTGTGGGAGGGGGGGGGCGGAAGGCGAATTCTCATGTAGCCTATAGTATCGTATTGTTGCTGGATGTCCCATTTCGAGGTCAATTTGTATTGGCAGGGCGACTTGGTTGCTGTAACTTGTTGTTCTTGCGAGTACAATTAATGTGTCCACACTCCTTTTATTTAATAGAAAAGAAAGGATGAACTTGACATGTCTTACAGTGTCGCATAGCATCTTTTCCGAGGAAGGCGCTGGGGAGAAGCCTTTTGGAAAATGTTAGGCCATTGGGTGTAGGCAAACTTGGGGAAACAGCTTGAGGGGGAGTAATGAAGGATATTCTAAAAAGGTTCGGCGATTTATCCATTAAATACAAGCTGTCCTGTATTTTGGCTCCGGCACTAATTGCGTTGATATGCTTCAACACCATCAGCATCGTGGAAAAAATAGGGGATGTGAGGGAAATAACCCACATTAAGGCTTTTACCAACCTGGCTTTGGAAATAAGCGGACTTGTGGACGAGGTGCAAAAGGAGCGCGGCATGAGCGGCATGTACCTCGCTTCCGGCGGCGCTAAATTCGAGGCGGAAATGAACGCCCAGAGGGCAGTTACGGACGTCAGGGTAAAAAGGTTGCAAGGGTTCCTGTCCACATTTAAAGATAAAGAGCTCGAGGAACCGATAAAGCAGGCGATGGAGTACCTGAAAAAACTCGAAGACCAGCGGGTGGAGGTCAGTACGCTCTCCAACACGTTAAAGGACACGATGAAGTTCTACTCTGATATCGACGTGTTGTTGCTGAACATCGTGGGAATGATGCCGAACTTGATGAGCGACGGGGAGCTTGCGTACCACTTCATGGGGTTTTATTCCACGCAGATGTACAAGGAGCCGATGGGCGTTGAGCTTGCCATTTTAAGCGGAGCCTTCACGAGCAACAAGTTTGCGCCGGGAGCCTACCGCATGCTAATCGAGTGCATCAGGTCGCAGGAACTGTACAAAAACCTGTATTTGACCTCAATGCCCGCCGACGACCGCCAGGTGCTTTTAGATGCCCTCAAAGACCCCAATTTCGCCAAATCGGAGCAATATCGTGAGCTTGCCGTATCGAAAGTCAACGAAGACAGGTTCGATGTGGACTCGAAGGAGTGGGTTGCCGTGCAGTCCAAGAAGATGGAGCTTATCCATGACAAGCTTATTATCGGGCATCTGCAAACGGAAATATTGAAAGTGACCGGCGCAAGATCGTCCGGCGCGTGGTCGGCGTTGGTGCTTACGCTGGTAATCAGCATCGCGATATTAATTGTTACGCTTATTGTGGCCGTTTCCATAGCTGGCGGGATAACCAGGTCTGTCCGGGAAACGGGACATGTTATGGGCGAAATAGCCAAGGGGGACTTCACGCAAGAGGTTCCGGTAAGGAGCCACGACGAAATGGGCGCACTGGGAGAAAACGTGAACGCAATGGTCTCGGACTTGCGTGAGATGTTCGGGGGAATAAGGCAGGATTCCGAAACACTAGCCAGGTCTGCCGAGGGGCTTTCCGCCGTTTCGACCCAGCTTGCCACCGGATCGAGCGAGATGACCAACCAGGCTTCCGGCGTAGCGAGCGCAACGGAGCAGATGTCCGCAAACATTGGCTCAATGGCCGCCGGTGTTGAAGAGGCGAGCGTAAACGCCAGCACAGTATCAAGCACTGCCGAGCAGATGTCCGTTAATATGGGTAGCATCGCAAGCGCGATAGAGGAGATGTCCACCACCATACGGGAGATTGCCAAGAACTCCGAAGACACTTCGCGAGTGGCTAACAGGGCGATGGGCATGTCGAAAACGGCCACCGATACGATGGTGCAACTAGGTAATGCCGCCAACGAGATAGGCAAGGTGACGGCGATGATAAAGCGCATCGCCGAGCAGACAAACCTGCTGGCGCTGAACGCGACCATAGAAGCCGCCTCTGCTGGGGATGCCGGCAAGGGGTTTGCCGTCGTCGCCAACGAGATCAAGGAGCTTGCCAACCAGAGCGCACGGGCGGCGGAAGACATAGCGGCAAAAATTGAGGGCGTCCAGGGAAGCACCACCAGCGCGGTCAAGGTCATCACGGATGTTTCGGACATTATCGGCAAGATAAACTCGGCGGTGAACGTCATAACCGGCTCGGTGAACCAGCAGACGCTGGCGGCGAACGAGATATCGAAGAACGTGGTGGAAGTGACGGCGGGTGCGAACAATATAGCTTCCTCCATCGCGGAGATAGCCAAGGGAGCTGGCGATATGGCGAAAAGCGCCGGCGAAGCGGCCAAGGGAGCCAATGAGGTGTCGGCCAACATTATCGGCATAACAAAGGCGGTAGGGGATAACAACACGGGCATCCAGCAGATACGTGCTTCTTCGGACCAGTTGGCGAAGATTGCCGAAGGTCTCCAAGCTATGGTTGCAAAGTTCAAAGTGGAGCCGGACGACGAACACCGAAGGGAAATCTCTTTAAGCTGACCCGCTATCCAACGAAACTGCTTCGCACTCCTGTGTGGTCGGTACGGTAGCGGAGCAATATTAATTTGCTTGCGGGTTCCCCAATATAACGGAGTGGGATAGGCTTACCCGTCGCCGCAAGCCAGCCCACGGTTTTTTGTCTTTTACTTATATGCCTCTAGCTAATAAGATACGTGGTTGGAATCCACGCCAGCCCGGAGTTGGACACGGGCGGCTGGGAAAAATGGCAATGTTCTGGAGAATTGGATGGGCGGAAAGGTCTTCATAATCGAAGACGAATTTACCAGAAAGGTATCGCTCGCCGACCTTTTGAAAAAAGAGGGGCTGGAGGTCGTGTCTGGCGAGGGTAAAAATGTTGTTCCCGCCATTATCGCCGCCAAGCCGGATATCATCATCACCGACATAGACAAGGATGATCCCGATGAGCCTACGCAGTCTATAGAGACCCTTAAAAATGCGCCGGAGCTAAAGGGGTGCGAGATATTTGTATACACGGAGCACATGGATGTGAGCCTGGAGGTAAAATTGCGCAGGCTGAAACTTGCCAGCTACTTTACAAAAGACGAGCATATCGAATCCATAGTAAGTTCCGCGACAAGGTATTTCGTCAAGGAAGAGCCGATAAACTACTACCACGAGTTCGACAGCTCTAATGGGGCGCCTTCCGCCGCGGCTCCGGCGGCGCAGTCCGCATCGGCCCCGCAGAATGCCGGAGATACGTTCGACCATATGTTTGATGAGTTCTCCTCGAAAGTTCACAAGAGCCTGGATGAGAAGGATGGCGGTGAAACTTTTTACAACCTTGGCGTAGGCTACATGGAGATGGGGCTTCTGTCCGAGGCGTTGAAAGAGTTTGAGCTTGCGGGCAAGGATCCGCAGTTCAACCTGGAGTCGCTGAGTATGGCCGGCATCTGCCTGCGAAAAATGAAAAAGTATGTGGAGTCGATAGAGAAGT
>JAHFEI010000154.1 GCA_023248615.1 Nitrospinales bacterium
ACCCGCCACGAAACTTACAACGAAACCGGAGGCTCCCAGCATCTGCATATACGGGCCGGTGATGGCCTGTGCGCCATTGGAGGCGATATCGGCAAAGAGGCTGATAAACCCCATCATGATAACGAGCATATATGAGCGGTTCATGCCTCCATTCTATTGCACCGCCGCACCGGGGGCATTTCAATTTTATCTGCCCTTTGCTTTATTTTTCGCTGGCTTCCGCAAAGCGTTTTCCCGGCTTCCAAACGTACGGATAATCAATAAATTAAAAATTGCGCAGGACTCTCCACCCCTAGCCATGTACCGATGTGATGAAGCGGCGGCATGATGCCGCCACGGGTATATCCGTTGTTGGCAACCAATGTGATGTACACTTTAGGAACCATGCCATGCAGGATCACACGAGCGGAGTTCCAGTCGCAGGCCGAGGCCGCCCTGAAAACTCTTCCCGCAAATTTCAAAAAACGCCTGAAGAACATCTCAATCGTGATAGAAGATTATCCCTCGCGCGCGGATGCGGCCAGCGTTGGCGTTTCGCGTCACCAGCTTTTGGGCCTGTTCTCCGGCGGTGGATATCCACAAAAGGACCTGGTTTCCGTCCTGGCATCACTACCGGACAGGGTAGTCCTGTACCAGAAAAACATCGAAAGGCACTGCGCCACAAAAGAGGAACTGAGGGAGGAGATACGCAATACCCTACTCCACGAAATCGGACATTACTTCGGCATGTCGGAAGAAGAACTGGAAGACTTTTAGGAATCCGAATAAGGGGCGGCTCTTGCCGATACCGCCACGCTATTTACGAACGTAGGGCTACCCCCACTAGTCTGCCTTATGTTTGGGGGAGATGTTTCGATAAGCAGGGGATGGCACAAAGAACCCAAGCCCGCGCCCAAGCCTTGCAAAACGGGCTACCGCTGATTAGACTTGGGCAATGACCCGACGCCGAGTTCTTTTCGTAACGCCCCCCACAAACGCCACAAAGCAGGTTATGCCCGACCTGGGCATAGGGTTTCTGGCATCCGCCATGCGCAACGCCGGGTACGACGTGGATTTTATAGATGTGCGGCGCGATGGCCTTTCGCGCGAGGCATTTATCGGGCGCGTGAAATCGCAGAAGTACCTGCTGGCGGGCGTGAAGGTTTTTTCCACCGCACTGGCAGAGGCCAACGAAGTGCTACACGCAATACGGCAAGCGGCGCCGGAAACGAAAATTGTTATCGGCGGCCCGCACCCCACACACACTCCGGAGGGGGCGCTTTTATCCTGCCCCGATGCGGACATTAGCGTGGTGGGCGAGGGCGACGTCGTGATTGTGGAGTTGGCGCGATGCTTTGAAAATGGCCTAAGCCCCGCATCGGTGGAATCTGTGGCGTACCGGGAAAACGGGGAGATAAAGCTTACCCGCCGCCGCACGTTTTTGGAGCTGGATGCGTTGCCAACCCCCGCGTGGGATTTGATGGATCCGCGCCTGTACCAAAATTTTGAGGACCTGTGGTTTTTCAGCAAAGGGAAACTGAAAGCGCCCATCACCATCGGCAGGGGATGCCCCTTCAAATGCACCTTCTGCTCGGATTTTATCGTCTCCGGCAAAAATGTGCGGTACCGCAAAGTGGAAAGCGTCATCTCGGAAATAGAGATGCTCATCGCGCAATACGGGGTGGACGAGGTACACCTTACCGACTCCATTTTTACCATCAACAAGAAATATGTTTACGAGTTCACCAACTCGATTGTCCGCAAAAACATAAAAATCCATTGGGCCACCCCTTACGGCACGCGGCTGGATACGCTGGATGCCGACCTGCTAATGGCGATGGAAGAGGCCGGGTGCTACGGCACTTCCGTGGGTATAGAGAGCGGCTCGGAAGAGATTATGAAGTTCATCAAAAAGCAGATAACACCGCAACTGGTGGAAGAAAAACTGGCGCTGATAAAAAGCACAACCAGGTTTTTGGTGCAGGGATTTTTTATTTTAGGGTACCCCACGGAAACGCGGGAAACGATGCAGGCGACAATAGATTTTGCGTGCCGATTGCCGCTGGATATGGCGGTGTTCGCGCCGTTTCGCGCCACGCCCGGCACGGAGATAGCGCAGTACCTGGAGCAGAACGAGCCGGAATTCAAACCGGATTGGATAAACCAGACGGTGGAAAGCCTGCTGTACGCGCCACGTGGAATCCCGGTAGCGGAGATGCCGCAGTGGCACCGAAAGGCGTACCGCGCATTTTATTTCCGCCCGTCTATCGCGCTACGGTTTTTGCGGATGATACGGGGTGGGCGTGAGCTATCGTTGCTGGCGCGTAAATTCAAGTACCGCATTTTCCGCAAAACCGGCACCACCTCCGACTCCACCGTCTGGGCCTCCCCAGAAAATTAAATTGGCTGGCCACCAACCACCCTTACCGCCCCATGGCCACAATCAGATAGAAAAGGTTATAGCTCAGCTTGCCTAATATGAAAGCTTGACATATCTTGCGCGTTTGTATAATAAAATCCCAATGGTAGAGATTGAGAATAGAGGTGAACTTGGACTGCGCCCCGTCAAAGCGATAACGGCTTGGCTATGGGCCGAAGACCAAAAGGCGGTAAAATCCCTCCCCTCCACTTCGGAAAATCCCCTTGTCGTAGTAGCGGTCTAAATCTCGTGGGCAAGTTGGGGAACATCTCCGGCAAGGATGCCGCCAAAGCCTTTCAGAAAGCCGGATGGACGAAGATCGGGCAGGTGGGGAGCCACCTTGTGATGGTGAAAGAGTGATGCAAGGCGAACTTATCCATCCCGCAACACCGGGAGTTATCTACCGGCACGTTACGCGCCCTTATCAGGAGTTCCGGCCTTTCGGTTGATGAGTTTTTAGTCCTGCTGTAGCGCTCTTGGCTACCCACCGTGGTTGGGCGGGGCGCGGTCCGGTTTTTCTACCAGCTCCATTAGGATTATGCCGTGGGGGGCGGTAAAATGGTTGCCATCTAAAGAATATCGGCTTAAAAGGATGGTGCATAGAAAATGAGTTATACAAACCTTCTTATTCTTGGAGCGGTGGCGGGGTTCACAATCTTTTTGGGGTTGCCCGTGGCCATGCTCACCACCAAACCGCGCTGGCGGGCGCTGATGACCGCTCTTTCCGCAGGAGTGCTACTTTTCCTGCTGGTGGAAATAACCTACAAGTGCCTTGAGACTGTGGAGGAATCGGCCAAAAGCTATTTTACCGGCGCACACACCGCCACACCCTTGCTGTACGGGGCTATTCTCTTCGCCGGTTTTTCGCTGGGACTGTACGCCCTCACATTTTTCGAGGAGCATTTTATAGGGATGGCGAAGGAGTCCGACCCAGAGGTGCGTTCGCGCCGCCTCTCGCTGATGATTGCTGGCGGTATCGGCTTGCACAACTTTGGCGAAGGGCTTGCCATAGGGCAGGAATACTCGGCGGGGGCGTTTTCGCTGGCGTACCTGCTCATCGTAGGTTTTGCGCTACATAACGCCACCGAGGGATTTGGCATCGCCGCACCGTTGCAGATAAAAAAAGTGGACTGGAAATTTTTAGGCATCGCCGGGCTAATCGGCGGCGGCCCCACATTTATCGGCACCATACTGGGGTCGGTCTGGTTTTCAAAAAACCTGGAGCTGTTCTCGCTCTCGCTTGCGGCAGGAAGCATCCTCTACGTTGTCGGCGAGCTTCTCCACATCGGCAAAATGCATGGGCAACACCGCATGGCGATGACCGGCATACTGGCCGGTTTTTTTATCGCGTTTGGCTCGGAATTAGCCATAGAGGTCGGGTCTGCCGTGCAGGCAAACCGCCAGCAACCTACGGTTGTCTTTGATGTGGAAATATCGGAGTACCGGTTTTCCCCCTCCACCTTCGAGGCCCGTGCGGGCGATACGGTGCGCTTCAAAATAAAAAATATCGGCAAGGAGCCGCACGAGTTCGAGTTCCCGGATATGAAAGTAGAGTCTGCCATCCCGCCGGGCGATAGCGGGGAAGTGACACTGCCGTCCGTGAAGGCTGGCAATTACGCCTTGCAGTGTGACTTGCCGGGCCACAAGGAAAAAGGGATGTCCGGCATGTTGGTGGTAACGATGCCACGCTAGGGGAAGCGGTATGTGCGGTAGAAATGCAAGAAGTCCGCATCCGTAATTTTGTTGGCTGGCGGAGATATGTGGCGACTAATGGATTATTTATCAGGGCTATAAAACTGGTCTCCGATTTTTTAAGATTTTCCCTGTCATCCCCCGCTCACAAAAGAGGCTAAAAAGATGCACCGAATTGGCTAAAAGAGGTGATACCACCACACTTTTTGCTCATAAGTTAACGCCAAGCAATAACCGGTATCGGAAAACCAACGGTTTGGAATCCGGCATGTAATATGCTCGTTTATATGGACAGGTATTGAAAAGCTGATAAAGAAGGTTAAGGCACTCCGGCTTGTATCGTGGAGAGTGATTTGACTGTTTTGGTAGTGTGAACCTTCTATGAGGAGGTGTTAACGATGTCTGAGAACCATACGCCCCATCTTGTTTGCGTTGGCCATGCTTGCATGACCGATGAAAACTTTATTTCCACTTTTGCCCTTTTGGCTGCGGTGGCACTTTTAGCCTTGCCGATACTGTATTACATCGGCTGAATGCCCTGCGGGTTTTTTGCAGGCCGACAAGGGCGCTTTAAACGTAAGGAAGGGGGCATTCCCCTCTTTGTAACGTGGTGAGGCGCCCTGTTTTTGGTTGTGGAGTATATATGCGTACACGGTTTTCCAAGATGGGTGACGGGGGAAGGAGTGCGCGTGAAAAGAAGTAGGGGGCGGGGTATCCATTGCCTTTCATTACGCAAATTTTACGGCGGAAACATAACGCCGGTTCTAGATATAATTTTTTTCAACAACGATAAACCTTTCGGAGCGGGTTCCCTTTGCAAGGGAGCCAGCCACAAGGAGGTAACATGTCTACTGTAATTAGCCTGCTAACAAAATATGCGGCTAAAACTTTTCCAAACCTGAGGGGGCTAAAGGGGATAACTCCTGTTGAGGTCGAAGAACACCTGAAACTTTATGGTGGATACGTAAACAACACGAATCTCTTGCGGGGGAAAATGGGCCTCATGGTCGAGACGAAACAAGCCGGAACGCCGGAATTCAGCGAACTTGCCCGCAGGATGGGGTTCGAGTACAACGGAATGCGATTGCATGAACTCTACTTTGAAAATCTGGCAGGGACGCAAAGAAACCCCAGTAGCCACCTCAAAACCACCATCGAAGATTCATTCGGTAGCTGGGAAAACTGGCAAACCGAATTCCGTGCGATGGCCGCCATGCGGGGTGTCGGCTGGGTTGTCCTGTATAAAGACCAGGAATGGGGACTAATGGTCAACCAGTGGATAGGTATGCACGATGAGGGGAGCCTCATTGGCCTAACACCCATACTTGTTATGGACGTATGGGAGCATGCATGGACAGGATACTTGCGACCTACGGAACGGGCGGAATAT
>JAHFEI010000155.1 GCA_023248615.1 Nitrospinales bacterium
ATTGCTTCGCCTACATTCACTATCGTGGCTCGTTGTGCCATGGGGTACCTCCTTTATTCGTGGTTGTTTAATTGTTGGTACCCCCTTTTCTTCCATGACACAAGATTTAATACATCACCCCGACCCCCCTCAAATGACGCTTGACCTTTTTGGCGGGGATATGGTCTGCTATGCTCCATATTGTCCGCGCAAACAGGGGCGGATACGGAGAAATAATGGCATTTAGCCGAAACCTATTAGGTGTTTTTCTTTTACTTTAAGGGCGGGTTAAATAGATATGTCTACTTCCATAGGGCTTTTTCAGGATCCAATTACCACCGGTGCGCTTATTGCCGGACTCATCACGATTATGTTTGCGGTCTACCTTATAATGGATATTCTTAAAAGGCCGGAGGGGAACGAGCGGATGCGCGAAATTTCCTTGGCTATCCGCGTTGGCGCAATGGCGTACTTGAACCGCCAGACGAAGACCATCTCGGCCATAGCGGCGCTTGTATTTGTCGTTATTTACTACAGCTCCGGCCCGGCGGTGGCGTTTGGCTTTGTATTCGGCGCGGTGCTTTCCGCAATGGCCGGGTACATCGGCATGAACGTATCGGTACGCGCAAACGTACGCACGGCAGAGGCCGCCAGGTCTGGCATGTCCGCCGCGCTAAGCGTCGCGTTTAAGGGAGGCGCCGTAACGGGCCTTATGGTTGTAGGCCTTGCGCTGATTGGCGTAACTGTCACTTACCTTATGACCGGTAGCCCCGCGCTCACCATCGGGTTCGGGTTCGGCGCATCGCTTATTTCGCTTTTTGCGCGAGTCGGGGGCGGCATTTACACCAAGGCGGCGGATGTGGGCGCAGACCTTGTGGGTAAGATAGAAAAAGGGATTCCCGAAGACGACCCGCGCAACCCGGCGGTTATCGCCGATAACGTGGGCGACAACGTGGGCGACTGCGCAGGCATGGGAGCCGACCTTTTCGAGACCTACGCGGTTACGCTTATTGCCGCTATGATACTTGCCTCCACCTCGCCAGCCATTGTCCAGAAGTATGGCAATGCGGCTGTTACCTTTCCGTTTGCGCTTGGCACCGTGGCGGTGCTTGCCACGATAGTCGGCACCTTCTTTGCGTGGCTCGGCAAAAGCGAGTCTATAACCGGTGCGTTGTACCGTTCGCAGATAGTAACGTCGGGTCTTTCTGCCATAGGGTTTTGGTACGTTAACGAAAAATATATGAACGGCGATAAGGCCATATTCGGCGCGGCAGTGGTTGGCCTTGTGGTCACATTCCTGCTTACCGTGATTACCGAGTACTACACTTCCACCGAGTACACCCCGGTGCGTAAGGTGGCGGAAGCCTCCGAAACCGGCGCAGGCACGAACATCATCATGGGGCTTGCGATGGGCATGAAGTCCACCGCCCTGCCGGTGGTGGTTATCGTAACGGCTATTTTCACAGCCGGGTGGTTTGCTGGCATTTACGGCATCGCAATCTCGGCGGTGGCCATGCTTTCATCTACTGGCATGATTATCGCCATGGATACATACGGCCCCATCACAGACAACGCTGGCGGCATCGCGGAAATGGCAGACCTTCCCAAGGAAGTGCGCGTTGTTACCGATAAGCTGGATGCTGTGGGCAACACTACCAAAGCCGTTACCAAAGGGTACGCCATCGGCTCTGCGGCGCTGGCGGCGGTTGTGCTTTTCCAGGCGTATTCGGATACCATCGCGGAAAAAGCCGGCAATGTGATACCGTTCCTCATCACGGATCCGAGCCTTATTATCGGCTTGTTTATCGGTGCGGCATTGCCGTTCCTTTTCTCGGCATTTTGCATGGAGGCGGTTGGCCGCGCGGCGCACGGCATCGTTTTTGAAGTTCGGCGCCAGTTCAAGGAAATCCACGGCATCATGGAAGGCACGGGCAAGCCGGATTACGCGGCATGCGTTGATATCGTCACCGCTTCCGCGCTAAAAGAGATGATAGTCCCCGGCGTTATGGCGGTGGCCGCGCCGATAGTTGTCGGCTTTGCGCTCGGCCCCATCGCGCTGGCGGGCGTACTGGGCGGCGTTATCGTATCCGGCCTTATGATGGCGCTGATGATGGCAAACGGCGGCGCAACATGGGACAACGCCAAGAAGTATATCGAAGTGGGAAACCACGGCGGCAAGGGATCGGATGCCCACAAGGCGGCAGT
Organism: Nitrospinales bacterium; assembly: GCA_023248615.1. GTDB lineage: Bacteria > Nitrospinota_A > UBA7883 > JACRGQ01 > JACRGQ01 > JAHFEI01. The sequence continues at coordinate 2,185 of JAHFEI010000155.1, forward strand.
CGTTGGCGATACCGTTGGCGACCCGTTTAAGGATACCGCAGGCCCCGCGTTGAACGCGCTGATAAAGGTTATCAACACCATCTCGCTCATCATCGCGCCGCTTATTGTCCACTTGATGTAGCTAAACGGCACTATATGCAAGCGGGTTCCGCCCTCCGGCGGCGCCCGCTTTTTTTGCCCCTCCCCTCCATATCTGGGGAATACGTGTTAGCATCATTAAGGTTTTGGGGAAAGGTTGCCAAGTTGGCAAAGTCCAACCATTTTTGTTATGGATAAAAAGGTGGGCAGATGAGCCTCGTAGTGTGGGATGACAGTTATTGCACGGGGATAAAAACCTTCGATGAACAGCACCAGGTGTTGTTCGGATTAATAGACAACCTCCTGGCGGGCGTGGCGGAAAACAGGGAGCATGAAACGGTCTCCAATACGCTGGATGCCCTTCTGGAATATACCAAAGACCATTTTGCCGCCGAAGAGAAGGAAATGCTCGCCCATGCCTATCCGGACTACGAAGAGCACAAAAAAGAACACCAGAAACTGTTGAACAATGTCGTGGCGTATTACGTCAAATTCCGGGCGGACGATACGTTGTCGACGGCCGATTTGGTCAGGTTCCTTATCGACTGGCTACAAAACCATATCCACGAGATGGACAAAAAGTACGCGCCCCACCTCGCCCCAAAAGTGTGACAATGGAGCCAGGTTGCACATTGGTATTTTCGTCTGAATGGCTTTATGGCTACGGTTAATTTTGTCATTCATAGTAGAAGATGGCAGAAGTCAGAAAACTGATAATGTAAGATTTATTTGCTAAAAGTTCCAATTCCTTGTAGACTGTTTCGATAAATATAGATGAATATGGCTAATGAACATTTTTGGAGGAAGTATAAAGCTGGCACACTTTTCAGGACATTAACCTGCCAGCAAGTGTATGGACACTCCTTTCCCGCCGATAGTTGAACACGGACGATACGAACACTTGGCTCCCGGAAATATTGTGTCGGACTCCAATCTGGACAATGAGGGGCGAAATAAAGCCTTTGGTCGGCGAGTGGCCGATTTTACAACCAGAATACTAGCCGCTATTGAGAGTTTTCCGTACAGGTTGTACGGCATAGGGGCATGTAGAAACAAATTTTTATGCAGGAGTATTTGATGAAAAAGTTTTTGATGATAGCTTTAATGGCAACCATAGCTTTCACGCTGGCGGCCGCGCCGGTTGTACGCGCAGAAGAAGCGAAGGGCGAGGCCAAGGCTGAAGAGAAAACCGAAAAGAAAGAGAAAAAAGCACACAAGCACAAAGGGAAAAAAGCGAAGAAGGCTGCAGCCGAAGAAGGCGCGAAGTAGCTTTTAGGTACGTTGGGATATAGGCTTCCGCCGTAAAGGGGGACGCCGAAAATCCCGCACTCCCGGCGGCGGCCTGTGGCTGTTGTCCGGGGATTGATACAGGCCTTGTACTTTGCCGCTTGCGGGTTGGTTTGCCGTACGTGTTGTACGGCGACGCAGGTGGTGGACGGTTATTTTTTTGGAGGATACGTAGTGAAGAAATTTTTGACCCTTTCCCTTCTCGCAGTAGTTGCTTTCACCTTCGCAGTAGCGCCGGTTGTACGCGCAGAAGAAGCGAAGAAAGAAGAAAAGAAGGCTGAAAAGGCTGACAAAAAGGCTGACAAAAAGGCCGAGAAAAAAGAAGAAAAGAAGTAACCCTTCTTCCAGCGAAATTCTGGGTAAAAGCCGATGGCATCAATTGCCGTCGGCTTTTTTTATTTCCACCCCCGCCCCCATTCCCGCACAAAAAAGTTGGTACGCAACCAGATGTATTTCCGGTAGACTGGCTTCTCGTTACGGCTTTTCCCAACTTTGAGGGTGAATGAAACGGGCTATGGGCGCTAGGAGTATTGCCATAAATAAATTTATCAGCATCGCTATATCCTGCCTAGGACTATCGCTTTGTGCCACGCCAGCGTGGGCCAGCCAGCATATCACCGACCAAACCGGCAAAAAGTGCGAATACTGCCACGTAGGGCAACCGGATTTGCTCACTTTCACGGCAGAGGGGGAGCAGTTCGTAAAGAACTACAACCTGTTGCCGAAAAAGCGGGTGCTGGACGCAGTATCCTTTAGGGGGGCATTGTTAAAGAAAATCAGGCGCGTACTCCTGGCTGTACACGCGGTTGCGGCCACGGCGCTTTTGGGATCGGTTATTTTTATCGGCTTGGCCGCCATCCCGCGGGTGGAGGAGCACGATGTCCCGCCCGCCACCAGCAGGTTCCTCTGGCTTTCACTCACGCTTGCCGGTATCGGCGGCGGCGCACTTCTTCCTTTTACAATAGGGCAAAACGATGGACTTTGGACAACGGCCATGGGCGCTTATCTGGTTATCAAGATGGTTCTGTTCGCCTCGCTATTCGCCCTTATGGCATTTGCCGCCGCCACCGCCGCAAAAGCTGGCCAAGCGCGTAAACAGGTGGAAGGGGACATGTGTGCCAAAGACCTTGCGGGAAGGTTTACAAAGTTCAGCCCCGCAGACCTGAAGATGTTCACCGGTAGGCATGGCTGGCGCGCCCTGATAGCCTTCAAGGGGAAGGTGTACGACGTTACCGAAAACGAACGGTGGAAATACGGGGTGCATTTTGGCAAGCATTCCGCCGGGCGTGATATGACAGATGAGATAAAGGGCGCCCCACATTCGGAATCGGCGCTGGCCAACGTTTCGGCGGTGGGAGAATACGACCCTCATAGCAAACAATCCGGCGCGGTTTCGCTACAGGAACTGAAAAAGCTGACAGTACGCTACTACAACATCATGAAGCTCAGCGTTGGCATTGCTATCGCCCTTGCGGCGGTTGCCGCAACCTGGCGCGAGTTCTAACGGGTAGTCCCTCACGGCTCACTGGCCGAAGGGCCGCTACCGCCCTGTCAATCTCGCAGTAAAGAGAAAGGTCCTTCCCGTTGCCTCATGGCAGAATGTAACCCAAGGAGGCTAAATTCTTCTAGTCATTGCCTCATAACTCAGGTAACCGTAGGACATTAAAGATTTTTCTTAGCTTTTTCTCAACAGTTTTCTTTAATTCAAACGGATTTAAGGACGAATGAAGAAGTCCGAGAGCTTCCTTCGACTGCGAAGTCAGGAAAGGAGAAGCCATCAGACGACTGAGCGGGGTTTCGGCCTTTTCGTATTTCTTTTTGTATTTGGAATTCACCTTTACCTTTTCGATCAGCTTGAACGTCGGCAGGAAGTGATTTTGGTACAAGCTCCAAAAAGTGTAAAGGTCATTTATGAGAGGAATGA
>JAHFEI010000156.1 GCA_023248615.1 Nitrospinales bacterium
AAGCGACGGCTCGTTGGTAAAAAGCGAGATTTTGAAATTCTTCCGCTTCTTCAATTTCCTCAGGATGGTGTCGGTTATCATTGCCATCTCGTAAGCAGGCCCAAGGCAGGATGCCCCCTGCACGTTGCCGAATACGAGGTTGCCGGAGCCGGACTCTATAACTCCCGCAAGCGCATCCCGCGCCAAGAGCGCCTGCCCGATACTGAAAATCGAGTGGCTGTACCCCTTCGGCCCAAGGCCGGGGACGGCGTCGGAATCCAGTTCCGAGCCGGTGGCGGCTACAAGATAGTCGTAGCCGTATTCCCCCGATTTGCCGATTACCAGGTTCTTGCCCGGTTCCGCCCTTACGATTGTATCTTTCACAAATTCGATGCCGAGTGATTTAAGATTTTCCACAACATTGAACTGTATGCAAGCCGGGTCTTTCCATCCGGCGACTACCCAGGGAAGCGATGGGGCGAAGGTAAAACTCTCCTCCGAAGATACGATGCGGACGGAATGCCCGTTGCCAAGGGCCTTGCGCAATTTCAGCGCGGAGTGGTACCCGCCGAAAGACGAGCCGAGTACCAGTATCCTTTTCCCCATACGGCTAGAAAGTAACGTTCTTGTCCGATGCCATAATCCAGCCGTGCAAATCTTTCATGGAGCCTACTTTTATGCCGTCAATCATATCCCCGGTACCGATGCCGCAACGGTCTATACATGTTTTGCAGAATTTCACCTCGGCTCCGGCAATGGCGGTTTCTTTCAGCATCTCCGCAAGGTTGAAATAATTTTCCGGCGGGACAATCCCCTTCCGCCCGGTATCCACCCCGCTATTGATGAGGAATATCTTCACGCCGGTGCCACTTTCCATGGCCGTTTTAGCCAGCCTTAATGCGTTCCAAACTACGTCGGAACCATCGTAAGGCGCGCTACTTATTATCACCAGCAGTGAACTGTTTGCCATTGTCCCCTCTTCAATAAATCTTCCTGCCGCGCCGCCAAGCGGATATTTTTTATGAACTGGATATCACTATCTGAAAAGCGGCGCTGGCCGTTTAGCCTGCCGGGCTTGATGAATCCGGCCTTTTCGTATTCGCGCAACATGCGCGGAGTGGTTTTGGTAAGCTCGGCGGCAACAGCCATGGTATATATAGGCATGGAACTTTCCGCATCCGGTCTCATGCCGAAATGGTACCACGATTCCTCGAATAGTTGGGAGCTTACCCTTAATTTTTGGGAGTATAATGTCACACGATGAAAACGATAAAAGCGGCATTTCTGGACAGGGACGGAACCATCAATGTGGAAAAAGGGTACCTAAACAACCCCGATGACGTGGAGTTGTATCCCAATGCCGCCAAAGCGATAAAAAGGTTCAACGACGCGGGGTTCGTGGTCTTCGGCATCTCAAACCAATCCGGCATCGCACGCGGCTACTTTACGGCTGACCAAGTGCGGGAAGTAAACGGAAGGGTAATGGAACTTCTGGTCGCCGAAAACGCCGAAGTAAAAGAAATCCTTTTCTGCCCCCACCACCCCAAGGGCATAGTGCCGGAATTTTCCATCCCCTGCGAGTGCAGGAAACCAGGAACCGGAATGGTAAAGACTGCCCTGGAAAAATACGGCTTCACGCTTTCCGAAAGCGTGGTCATAGGCGACAAGATATGCGATGTGGAACTGGGTAAAAATATCGGAGCCAGGACAGCACTTGTGGAAACCGGATACGGCAAGGAAGAGATGGTAAAAATCGGCGAAACCGGGTCGCCGAAGCCGGATTTTTTTGCAAGTGGCCTGTGGGAAGCAACACTACTGCTGTTGAACGGACATCGTTGAGCGTGTGTCCGGTTCCGCGCGGAACCGAAAACCTGCCGCTCCGGCAATAAGACCCAAAAAATCATGATGCCCTACCCCTTATCTGCTGTAATATGTCGGTTCAAAAATGAAGGCATATAATCACATGGGCTACGGATATACAGCGGTGCTACCAAGGGCCATAGGTCTCGCGTTGGCAATGTTGCTGGCTGGCTCTCCTGCGTGGGCAGGCTCAAGCGGCGGGTTCAGGGGCAGGCTTGAAAGGATAATGGATAACCCCTGTATAAAGCGGGCAAAGGTCTGCCTGGTCGTTAAATCCGCCAGTTCGGGCGAAGTCTTTTACCAGAAAAACCCGGATGAGCAAATGGTCCCGGCCTCCAACATGAAAATCCTGACAGCGGCAACCGCCATAAAAACACTAAAACCCTGGTACAAGTTCGACACTATCGTTTCCTACTCCGGCGAAAAGAAAGGCGATGTGCTGTACGGCGACCTGGTAGTCAGCGGACGCGCCGACCCGCACCTTTCCACGGAAGACCTTTGGTCTATCGCCAATGAAACACATAAACGCGGCATCCACCAGATAAAGGGCAACTTGGTGCTTGACGACGGCTACTTTGATGGCGAGCCGTTTCCCGCAGGCTGGCATATTTCATCCATACGAAAAGCCTACGAGGCGCCAGGCGGAGCATTGTCGCTTAATTTCAACACCGCCACAATCACGGTTTTCCCGCCCAGCGGCGGTTCCGCCAAACCTCTGGTTGTCACCGACCCGCAAACTCCCTACTTCACGGTTGTGAACAACATGATATCTGCGGAGAGAGGCAGGACATTCGTGGCGATACGCCTGAAACCAAGAGCCGATGGCGGAGAGATACTGGAGGTTATCGGCAAGGTGCGCCCCAACACCCACGAAACATACTATTACCGTTCCATCGCTAATCCGGTCTATTACTTCGGGCAAACACTCCACGAACTCCTTAAAAACTCCGGGGTGGCCGTTAGCGGAGAGATAGTACACTCGCAACCATCCAAACCGACAAAAAAGTTGTTTATCCATACCTCGCGCCCCCTTATCCACCAAGTGATGGACATGAACAAGTTCAGCAACAACTTCATGGCGGAACAACTGCTGAAAACAATAGGCGCGGAAGAGGTTTCCAACCCCGGCACTGTCGGCAAAGGGGTGTCGGTGGTGGAAAAACTTCTCAACTCGTGGGGCTTTGCCAACCGGTTCCACGTCACGGATGGTTCCGGCCTAAGCAAGGACAACAGGCTCTCCTGCTCCCTGCTGGCCGATGTGCTGGAAAAAATGTACAAGGAATGGGAAGGCGGGCCGGAGTTCATGACTTCCCTTGCAATCATGGGAAAAGAAGGCTCGGTCAGCAAAAGGAATTTTTCCGCCGATAGCCCCATACGGGTGAAAACAGGAACGCTGGATAACGTAAGCGCCCTTAGCGGCTACTATCCCGTAAGCAACGGGGATGTGCTGGCCTTCTCGATGATATTTAACGAGCTGGCATGCTACAACGGCATGGCCAAACATATACAAAACAGGTTGCTTCTGGAGTTCGACACGGTACACGACGATAGGTAACGAAAGCCCCCGCCCGATCCCATGGAAAAATACGGCTGAAAGTCATTTGCCATTTGGCAATGGTCGCCCTACATCCCTATTACAGCCACACCATACCTGTGGTACATACCCTACATGCCAAAGCGTTAATACCTGACTAAAACTATTGATTTTCAAATGATAGCATCCCCCACAATTAGGGAATAACACTTGCACTAATACTGCCTAATCCATAGGGTGATGCTATATCTTTTAAGGGGACACGGACTGCGTCATCAAATTGTTTAATCTTTGAAGGGGGATTAATGAAAAAAATCGGGATACTGGGCTTTTTAGCGCTACTCTGCTTTAGCAGTAGCGCCTGGGCGACAAACGGCATACAGTTGGCCGGTATTGGCGCCTACGGCACCTCAATGGGCGGAGCGGTAACCGCCGCGCCTTTTGATACGACCACTGCGGTTACAAATCCTGCCGGCCTCACAAAAATCGGCACAAGGGCGGATTTCAACTTTGAGATGTTCATGCCCAAACGTAACGTAGATTTCACTGGCGCGGGCGGGGCTAAAACTGAAGGGGGGACCAATTCTTACCTCATCCCCTCCATAGGGTGTAGCGCACCTATTGACGATGAAAGCACCCTCTTCTTCGGCGGCGGCATGTTTGTCGTTTCCGGCATGGGCGTGGACTACGACACAATCAATACAACCTACCTCCAGGCTTCGGGCGGGGTAAATGGGCCTTTGATGAAGGGGCGGATGTACTCGCAATACCAGTTCTGGAAGATGGCTCCAACGCTTGCGAAAAAGTTCAACGATAAGCTGTCGGTCGGCCTGGCGCTGAATATAGACTACCAGCAGATGGCATACAAAAACTGGTTCACCCAGTCCGCCTCGGGCTCGCCCTACCTAAGCGCCATGGGCGTAGACCTCTCCACCCCGTCCGGCGCGATGGGCTTTGGGTTCACCGTCGGCGCAATTTACGACATGAGCGACACGATTACCGTGGGCGCTTCGTACGCCTCGAAGCAGACTTTCGCGGACATGGAATACAGGCTAATGAAAGGCAACGTAACGAACTCAGTGGGAACCACCCAGTATATGAGTACCGACTCCACATATAAGTGGACTGGCATGGACGCGCCACAGCAGTACTCTTTGGGCGCGGCAGTAAAAGCGACCCCAGAGCTGACCGTGACACTGGACTACAAGTGGATAAACTACAGCGACACGTTCAAGACCCAACACCTCACCGGCACCTTTACCGATTTCTCCGGCGCCGCCATTGCATCTACAAGCATGCCGCTGAACTTCGGCTGGAAAGATATCAACGTGTATGCCCTCGGCTTGCAGTACCAAGTGGGTGATTCCGGTTGGATTCGCGCAGGCTACAACCAGGGCGACAGTCCGATAGACAACGCCGCCGTTGATTCCAACTGGGCGTTTCCGGCTATCGCAAAAACCCACTTCATGCTGGGCGGGACGAAGAATATCGGTACGCACTGGCAGGTTGCCTTCGCTTACGAAAACGTGGCCAACGAAACTATGACGGGAGCTTCGGGAGCCAAAATATCACTCGCAGAGACCTCATACACTCTCGGACTTTCATACCTCTTCCGCTAGAAGGTATCACCATCCTGTGAAGGGGGGCTTCCCAAAGCCCCCCTTTTTTATTATCACCGCCTCCCGCACTTCTCCGTCAGCTGGATACTATGGCAATAAGACCATATGGTGCACTTTCCCAACAGTTGCTAAACGGGATAACTCAAATTCCGCTCCAATAAATTGCGAGACAATGATACATCTTTTATTCAATAAGTTAGCACAGTAAATATAATTTAAAACTTTGACTTATTGCCGCCGTAAAAAACAGATTAAGGCCGTATTTTTAGTGGCATAGATATTGCCTATTAGGAGTATGGCATCGGTATGTGAACGTGCTTAAGCGTAGCAGTTAGACTTGAACTGGCATGGGGGATAAATGAAGTTCGGCGTGCTTATACTTGAAGGACCTTATCAGCACCAAGCCTCCGATAGCGCCTACCATTTTGTGGAGGCGGCATTGAAGAAGGGCCATGAGGTAATTGGCGTATTCTTCTA
>JAHFEI010000157.1 GCA_023248615.1 Nitrospinales bacterium
CTTTGCCCGAAAATACAAACTCCCGATACGCAAGGTGATAGTGCCGGATGGGGAAGACCCCGCCACGCCGCCGGACGCCGCATATTCGGGGGATGGGATAATGCACGGTTCCGGCCTTTTCACAGGGATGAAGAACCGCGAAGCCATAGCAAAGATAAACGATATGCTACGCTCGAAAGGCGCAGGAGACCAGGCAATAACCTACCGCCTGCGCGATTGGGGCATTTCTCGCCAGCGATACTGGGGCGCTCCGATACCGATGTTGAACTGCCCAAAGTGCGGCTTCGTGCCGGTGCCGGAAGAGCAACTTCCGGTGGTGTTGCCCACCGATGCCGACCTGCTGGAGGGGGGGCGCTCGCCGTTGCCGCACCTTTCCTCGTTCATGGATGTAAAATGCCCCACCTGCGGCTCGGACGCGAAACGGGAAACGGATACCATGGACACATTCATCTGCTCATCGTGGTACTACCACCGGTACACCTCGCCCAGGTGCGATAGCGCACCGGCCCTGAAAGAAGAAATAGACTACTGGATGCCGGTGGACAAATATATCGGCGGCATAGAGCATGCCATACTGCACCTTTTGTATGCGCGTTTTTTTAACAAGTTCTGCCGCGACCTGGGGATGCTAAGCGCAGACGAGCCGTTTAACAACCTGCTGACACAGGGAATGGTGATAAAAGACGGCGCCAAGATGAGCAAGTCCAAAGGCAACGTAGTAGACCCGGATGACATCCTAAAACGCTACGGCGCAGATACCGCACGGCTGTTTATGCTGTTCGCTGCGCCGCCGGAGCGCGACCTGGAATGGGACGACAGCGGCATAGAAGGCTCTTACCGCTTTGCAACAAGGGTGTACCGGCTATACGCGAAATGGATACCGGAACTTAAAGACGCAAAACCGGAAGCGGACGGGGCGGATGTGGAACTGCGGCGCATGCACCATGTGACTATAAAAAGGTTTACTGCGGATATCCGGGACAGGACACATTTCAACACCGCAATAGCGGCGGGGATGGAACTGCTGAACTACCTTTCGGAATATGCACCGGCCAGCAACGCCGACAAGGCGGAGCTTCGCGCCACGCTGGTGGATTACCTCAAGCTCCTCCACCCTTTTATGCCCCACCTGACGCAGGAGCTCTACTCCGAATTCGGCTACAGCGAGTACCTGACCAACTCCAAATGGCCGGAGTATGTGGATGAGTACACGGCTTCCGGCATGCAGACCATCGTGGTACAGGTGCGCGGAAAACTTCGGGCTCGGTTGGATGTACCGGCTGGCACGGCGGAAGAGGAATTGAAACGGATGGCGCTCTCGCACGAAAAGGTAGTGCAAGCCATAGGCGGCGACACCGTAAAAAAAATCATCGTCATACCTGGCCGCCTCATTAACATAGTGCATTGACATATCCATGTGCCTCGTACAGGCACTCGGATATAATGGGGCAGGGAGTCCTTATTTATGCCTATGGTAGAAACTGTTTTAAAGGAAGTGGCGAGATGATTCCAATTGAGTCCAAGGGCGACTTGAAAAAATATTTCGATTCGATTCCAGACCAGATAATTGTTTTGGACGGCGCATTGGATGTGCAAATCGTGAATGAAGCGGCGGATCGGCATGCGGGAGACGGGATTATAGAAGGCCGCCCGCTGGATGCCGCCTTCATGAAAAGTAAATATGGGGAGGGGATAGCGCGCCTTTTCACCGCAATTGGAGCGGCTAGGGACAGCGGGACTCAAGACCGGTTCGAGATACAGTGCGAGTGTACGCCTGAAGGCAGGCCTTTCTCCGGCTTTGAAGTCTCGGTACACCGCCTGGGGAAAGACTGCGGAGAGGGCGTAGTAATACACATGCATGACATAACCATGCGGTGCAAAACACGGCGCGACATGGATCGCCAGAACAAGTATCTTGCCGAAATGGTGCGGATTAACCACACGATAATCGAGATAATGTCGGCGCTACAGATAGGAGAAACGCTGGATGAGATATTTGAGATAGTCTTCAGCGAACTGGCAAAAGTAATCCCGTACGACCGCATTGGCCTTTCCCTGCTGGATGAAACGGGAGAGCAGATATCGGTGGTTAAGGCAAAGTCCGGCAACCCCATCAAATTGGACAAGGGATTCTCCTGCAAGCTTGAATACACAACACTGGGAAAAGTTTTGGACAAAACCCAATCGATAAGCAACGACCTGATGCTTGTGGAAGGCGGAAAAAAGAGGATAATTTTCGACCTGGAAAAATACGTCGCCGCCTCCGGGCGGATGACGCCATACAACAAACAGTTGCTCGCAGAGGGGGTTCGATCCAGCATAGCCGTACCGCTGTATGTCGCCGGGCGGCCCACAGCGCTCATCTTCTTTTCATCCCGCCAGCCGAACGTGTACACACGCAGGCATCTCGGAGAAGATTACGACACATGTATGCACCTGCTGGATTCCGTGCAGGCCCAGCTGGCTTTGGCCCTTGAAAAAGGCATTACCATCTCGCACCTCCAGGAAACCAACCAACGGCTGAAGGAACTTATCTCCATGAAGGACGATTTCCTTTCCATAGCCTCGCACGACCTGCGCTCCCCGCTTACCACCATAATAGGTTTTGCCAGGCTACTACTGGATAAAACCCAAGTGACCGACATGCAGCACAGGTCGCTGGACATAATGGCGAATTCCGCCGGGCACCTTTTAATACTGGTGGACGACATGCTGGCGCTGGCCAAGGCCAACTCCGGCAAGATGGAACTAAACCTGGAGCGGGTGAACGTAAGGGAGGTACTGGAGCAAAGCCTAGCCGCAATGTCATTCAACGCGCAAAACAAAAACATCAACATAGTGCGCGAAGAGGCGCAATGCTACGACATGATGCTAGACCGCTCGAAAATATTCCAGGTATTCAACAACCTGATAGGCAACGCGATAAAGTTCTCGCCGGATGGCGGAACGCTTGTAATCCGGGAGTCGGTAGCGGAAAGCCAATACGGATTTAGCGTTACGGATAGTGGCGCGGGCATCTCGGAAGCAGACCAGGAAAAGCTTTTCGGGAAGTTTGTCCAGGTAGGAAACGACCTCGCCACCAATGAGAAGGGAAGCGGGCTGGGACTCTTGATCTGCAAAATGATTGTGGAAAAGCATGGCGGCTCCATCGGCGTACAAAGTGCGCCGGGACAAGGTTCCACCTTCCACTTCACCATCCCCTTAAAAAAACCGGATGACCCAAGACCTTGATGTCGCCAAAAAACGGCTGGCGGTCGCGCATCGCGTAACCGTGCTGACCGGCGCAGGCGTTTCCGCCGAAAGCGGCGTTCCCACTTTTCGCGGTGCCGAAGGGCTGTGGCGCAATTTCCGGCCAGAGGAGCTGGCAACACCACAAGCCTTTGCAAACGACCCAAAACTGGTGTGGGATTGGTACGACTGGCGGCGTGGGCTTATTGCGCCGCTAAACCCGAACCCGGGACATGTTGCCATTGCGAAAATGGAGGGACAGTTCCCGGAATTTTTACTGGTCACCCAAAACGTGGACGGGCTACACCGCCTAGCGGGAAATAAAAAGATTGCGGAACTGCACGGCAATATCTGGTTCACACGTTGCACTGACGAAGGCACCATCGCGGAAAATCGGCAAGTGCCGATGCCAGAAATCCCGCCGCGGTGCCGGTGTGGGGCGCTACTGCGGCCACATATCGTCTGGTTCGGCGAATCGCTGGATTATGATGTGTTCCAATCCGTACTAAGTGCATGCCGCGCCTGCGATGTGCTGGTTGTGGCGGGTACCTCATCGGTAGTGCATCCCGCCGCGTCGCTGGCGGGAATGGCCAAGGATTCCGGAGCCTTCGTGATAGAGGTGAACCCGGAGGAAACCCCGATTACGGATTTTGTGGACGTACACCTGCGCGGCAAATCCGGCGAGATGTTGCCGTTGCTTATCTGAGCCTTTATCGTGAGGCGACTTACTTGCTCAGGCTCAGTTTTTCCGTATCGTCGTCGTAGGTAAAGAGGTTGCCATACCTTCCCCAGCGTATTATGGAGTCGAATGTTTTTTCAAAATCCTCAAACGGCATGCTGAATATTATGATGTCCATGACAGTTTCCTTTTCCAGTTCGCCGTCTTCCTTTTTTTCTATCAGGTCAATAATCTTGCGGAACAGGTTCAGCTTCAAGAGCTGTTCGCGCCATATGCCCTTTCGCGCCTCCGGGCTGGCCTTGACGAAACGGATGCCATCGGATTCCAGCACCACCTGCCGTTTTGGGGTATCCACCAAGTCCAGCATTTCCGCCGCCTTTACGACTTTGATGATTTCGCCGAATTCGCGGTGCGTATCCGAGGCTATCTGGAAGACATCGGCCCTTCCGCCACGCGCATCCAGATATTCGATAAGGCCTACAATTTCGCTGGCAGACGTATCCGGCAACGGCTCTATAACGGTGGCGGAGGGAGCCACGGCGGCGGGAGCCGGGGCGGCGTCCGGCATTTCGTGCCCTGTAATGATTTCGTGGAGCGTATCCACCAGCCGCAGGAATTCGAAGGAGCGATAATCGCGCGGGCGGGGAAGCGGGTTTTCCATTACCGTCCTTATCCGGCCCGGGTTGGCGGAGAGTACCACTATCCTGTCCGCCATATAAACCACTTCCTTGATGTCGTGGCTGACCATCAGGATGGAACTGGGGTTGCGGTCGGACATCGCCCATATGTCCAGCACTTCCGCCCGTAAACTTTCCGCAGTCAACGCATCCACCTGGCTAAACGGCTCATCCATGAAAAGTATTTCCGGGTTTACCGCAATAGCGCGCGCTATGCCCACACGCTGTTTCATCCCGCCGGAAAGCTCGCGAGGGTACGCATCGCCAAAACCAAGCAGGCCGACAAGCTTTAGCACCTCCTGCGACCTTTGCCGTATCACGTCGTCCGGCAATCCACGCGCCTTAAGCACCGCCTCCACATTCTCCGAAACTGTCATCCACGGGTAGAGCGCAAAGCTTTGGAACACTATGGCGACACCGGTATTCAGCCCGCGCAACGGCTTATCGTGATAGAAAATTTCGCCGGACGACGGTTTTACCAGTCCCGCCAGCACGCGCAGTATGGTGGACTTGCCGCAACCGGATGGGCCGAGCAACGCCATCACCTCGCGCGGCCTTATGGAGAGGTGGATATCATCCAGGACGCTGAGCTTTTGGTCGTTCGGGCGATCAAAACTGTGGTTTACGTTGCGCGCCTCGCACAGCACGTTCGATGCGATATTATCTACAGCCATAGGTTAAATCATACTCCGTCTACCTGTTTATGGAAAATCGTTCCTGCGCTATTGCGTACAGCCGTTGCCAAAGGGTGCGGTTTATCAGCACCACCACGGATGACATGACAAGAATGGAAGCGGCAAGGCGCGGGAAGTCGGCCTGCTCCGCAGCGG
>JAHFEI010000158.1 GCA_023248615.1 Nitrospinales bacterium
ATAGCCTGCAACGGTGTGGTTTTACCAACCTAGCCCGGGTTGCCATCGCCTATCTATGCCGGATTGGGTAGAATAGCCGCACAGTATGGAAAAGGTGGGTAAGGGAACTTTGGATGGGGACTTGCGTCTCGTTGCCGGGATAGGCGAGGGGGATGCGCGCCAGTGGGAAGAGTTCGTGGAGCGTTACACCGGGTGGGCGCTGTACCGGGCTTCCCGGTGGTGCAAACAGCATTGCGCCCACCGTGCGCTGGATATGGAGTGCGGCATCCAATCCGTGTCGATGCGGATGGATGGCATTATCCCGTCCGTCTCCGGGCGACGGGAAGAGTGTGATGAAGGTATGGATACCTACATCTGGATAATGGAGCAGTTGAAAAGGAAAATTATGAAGTACGGCGGAAAAAACGGGAGCAGGCTTTCCACATTTGTGTGGACTGTGCTGAACTCCCGCGAGTTGTACGTGGATTGGCTTAGGTGGAAATATGGGCGCGTCTTTTAGCAAAACGGCTTACGACAGGCTACCGGCATGCATACGCAGGCTGGAGAAAAATGCGCAGACCGTTTGCATACACCTGCGGCTACGGAAAGCGCCGGACAAGATAGCATCCGAGATGGGCTTGTCGCCAGACGAGGTGCAAAAGCTGGAAGACGAAGTGCGCCGTACGCTTATCGCTACCGGCAACTACGACATAGTGTGCGACCCGCAGTTCGTGCCGATAGGGGGCGAGGGTGGGGCGGAACCTGCCGCCGATGCGTACGACAACGAGAGCATGATACTGGCGAAAAATTTTGTCGTGGCGTTGCGCGGCGCCATGGCGGCCCTGCCGCATGGGGAGAGGCGCTTGCTACACCTGTTTTTCGAGCGGCATATGACGGCGGGGGAGATACTGGCCTTCTTAAGCCTGGCGGATACAGCGCTGGATTGCAAACCCCCGAAAACCCCGGCTGATGTTTTTAACTTGCTGGACAAGGCGTTGCAAAAACTTCTTGGCTCCGTTTCTGCGGCTACGCCCATAGGGCGCGGTACGCTTACGGTTAAGGGGTTGAAAGAAGTTTTGTGGGAAACAGGGGTGGATGCGGCATGAAACACCTTTCAAGGCATGAAATTTTAGAGGCTATGGAAAGGCCCAGCTATTTTGCAGATCATCTGGCACAATGCGGCGTTTGCGCCGGGCGGCTGGCGGCGCTAAAGGAAACCGGCTCCGCATACAGGGCCATCGGCCTCTCCTCCGACGAGGGGACGGAGCAATGCTACTCCACGGAAGATCTGGCGGAGTTCCTACGGGGCGGCGGCGATAAGGTAGCGGTGAAAACCCATCTGGCGCAGTGCGACGCATGTTTCGAATCGGCGGCGTACTACTTTGCGGAATCGACGCGGTTGGCATTGGCTCCAGAGGTGGAAGTGCCGGAGAAGTTCCGCCGTGCCGCGCTGGCTATCGTCCCGGCCCAATCGTGGTGGAAGCAATGGGTGGTGGCTCCGTTGCCGGCGTACGCAACCGCGCTGGCGCTGTGGCTTATTTTGCTGTACACCCCCGGCACGCCGAAGGTGGTGCTGTTGAACGAGACTGCGTTTTTCAGCATTTATGAAAAGAAGTTCGACACCATGCCGTATTTTTATTTCAGCGGCGGTGGCAAAAAGGTGGGGTCGCAACTTTCCGGCATGCGAGTAGCCACAAGGCGGGGAGAGGTTGTTTTACAGTGGAACCCGGTGCAGGGGGTGGACTCCTACTACGTGCTTGTGCAGGAGATGGTGAACGGCGCGCCGACAAAGATGAAGGAAATTAAAACCATATCGCCTACCGTAACATTGTCGTCCGATGAGTTCCGGCCCGGCGCATCCTACCGCTGGATAGCGGCGGGAAGCATGGGCGATAACCGCTACTTCCAAGGCAAGGCGGAATTCCGCATCGCCGCAAACTAGCGCATCGTTTCGCCTCATGTACTTTCCCCACCTTGTTAGGGAACCTTTGCATAACCTTAGTTGCTCCTCCCTAATTTATAAAGGCAGGCAGGAAGGCGCATTGCCCACCGTTTCTGCCATAGCGGTTATGCAACATCACGCATTGAGGGATTTTTCCGATAAATATTCCTCGCCCCCTATTTCCCCACCTTGTTAGGGGGAGGCGCAGGAGGGGTTTCCCATCAGGCTTTGGCTTGATAATTCCCGCTCTCGCGGGAATGACAGTATTTTCAGGTGTTACATTATTAACGCGTGTCAGGCGATGTAGGCGTCGGCTTCCACTTCCACCAGCATTTCCGGGGATATGAGCCTGCTTACTTCCACCATCGTGGTGGCGGGGCGGATTTCGCCAAAAACTTCGCCATGCGCTTTGGCCGCTTTTTCCCACTCGTCCACGTTTTTTAGGTACATCCGTGTGCGCACCACGTCTTTCATGGATGCTCCCGCCTGTTTCAGCGCGGCCTGGATAATCTCCAGTGCGCGTTTGGTTTGCACATAGGTATCGCCTTCCACCTTGCCGTCCGGCCCGGAGCCAGTGGTGCCGGACACGAAAACCATGTTGCCGACTTTAACGGCGCGGCAGTAGCCGATAATCGGTTCCCATTTCGAGCCGGACGATATATTTTGTCTTCCCATTACATCCTCGTAAATTGGCCTTTGGAGCCGCCGCATTTCGGGCAGGTCCATTTTTCCGGCAGTTTTTCAAACGGAGTAGTTTTCTTTATGTTGCGGGAGATATCTCCCTTTTCCGGGTTGTACACATAGTCGCATGTATTGCATTTCCACTTGCCCATAAAACCAGCCTCCCTTAAAGTTTACATCCCCTTCGTTCGCCGTATAATCCCTGTTGGTAGCCCCTGTGGGGGCAATGACAGGCCAAAGCCTATCGCTACCGCCAAACAGATGCGCCGCCGTTTATTGCGGTAGATTCTATACTATAAATGCGGCTTTGCTTCCCGTTTTCTTCATCCACGTCTACCCGCCGATACGCTACGCTCCCGTTATCCTCGCATCTTTTCCGCATTTCAGGCAATGCCCGTTTTTCAGCCCCACAGTCACGCCTATATAGTGTTTCCTGCTTATCAGCATCGCGCCGCAAAAGGGGCATAGGGTATCGTTGTAGCCCGGCACATCCACATTTCCCACAAAAACGTATTTCAAACGTTGACGCGCTATTTCCGCCGCCCGCAAAAGCGTTTCCACGGGGGTGGGCGGGGTGTCCAGCTTGTACATCGGGTGGTACCGGGAAAAGTGGAGCGGTATGAACGTGTCCAGCCCCGCCAGGAACTTTGCCAGGCTGTCTAAGTTGCCGTCCGTATCGTTAAGGCCGGGTATTACAAGGTTGGTTATTTCCACATGCGCCTTTCCCACGGCTTTTTCCACGTTGCGCAATACGGGAGCCAGCTTGCCCCGGCATATTTTTTTGTAGAAGCTCCCGTCCATAGATTTTATATCAACGTTAAGCGCGTCTATAAGCGGCAAGAGCCTGTCGAACGGCTCTGGCTCCAGGTGGGCGTTTGTTACCAGTACGTTTTTCAGGCCCGCATCCCTCACAACCTGGGCGGTATCCAGCAGGTATTCGTACCACATCAGCGGCTCGGTGTAGGTGTATGCCACGCTTCCGCAGTTATCCGCAGAGGCGGAGGCGACCACCAGTTCCGGCGTGATGTTTTGCGTTGGCGCCTGTTTTTGGGAGATATGGAAGTTCTGGCAAAACCCGCACGCCAAGTTGCACGCGTTGGGCCCCAGCGAGAGGATGGATGTGCCGGGGCGGAAATGGTAGAGCGGTTTTTTTTCTATCGGGTCGTAGTTGAAGGCAACGGTGAGGCCGTATGTTGTGGCTATCAGCCTTCCGCCGATGTTTTTTTTCGCCATGCATACGCCGGTTTTCCCTTCTTTCAGGGAGCAGTGGATGGGGCACAGGTCGCATTGCACCGCGCCATCGCCCTTTTGCTTCCAGTAAAGCGCTTCTACCTGTTGCCGTGGGGCCATGACTATGCCCTCCTATTTGTATCGGGTTACGGTAAACCTCTGAAGCGTGATTTCATCATCCAGCACGATGCCACCCTTGCGGCGGCAAATGGCAATTTGCTCTTCCGGGGTGTCCACACCCTCTATATCCGGCAGCAACAGCCCACGCCTGCGTCCGGATTGGACAATCACACCGTATTTCTTCGCATCCAGCATCGCTATGGATTCCACTGTTTCCGGCTCCGAAAGCAGGTCTACGCTTATGGAAAGGCCGTCTAACTCTTCCGGCCCCACTGGCGGGAAGCGTGGGTCCCGCGTGGCGGCGCTGATGGCGTTTTCGATTATCTCTTCCGCCAGGTTGGCTTTCACCGGGAGGATGGTGCCGATGCACCCGCGCAGGTCGCCATCTTTTTTAATCGATACGAAGGTGGCGGCGCGGAGTTTCATATCTTCCGGTAATGGATGGGGAGCGGCTATTTTTATGCCCTCTGTTACGTACTTCCGAATTGCCTTTACCGCCAACTCGACGTACGCAGGCATTTCAATGTTTCCTGTATATTATGTAATCCGCCAACCCGGCAAGTGCGTCCACATATAGTCCCGGCGGAAAGGCTTCCAGCTCGGTTATGGCGTCCCTGGCATACTGCCCGGCCATACGGGTGGAGTAGCCTATACCGTCATACTTGTTTATAAGCGCGAAAATGTCCGATATCCGTTCGCGGGTCAAGGCCTCGTCTTTTACCGTTTCCATCAGGAACTGCCTGTCATCCGGCGTGGCGTTTTTGTATGTGTGTATGGTCGGAAGCGTGATGTGGCCCTCGATAAGGTCTTGCCCCACCGGCTTGCCCAAGACTTTTTCGTCCGCTATAAAATCCAGCAGGTCGTCCACTATCTGGAAGGCTATGCCGATGTTCCTGCCGAACGAAGCGAGCGCTTGGCGTTGCTCTGGTGTGGCGTTGCCCAGGTACCCGCCTATTTGGCAACAGGCGGTTATGAGAGCGCCCGTCTTGCGGAATATCACATCAAGGTACTGTTGTTCGGTAATCTCCAAGTTTCCGTTGTGTACCAGTTGTAGCACTTCCCCTTCGGCAAGGTGCCGGGTCGCCTCGCTGACAGAGTGGATTATCTCCTGCGAGCTTGTTGCCGCCATCAGCGAAAACGATTTTGCGAAAAGGTAGTCGCCCACCAGCACCGACATGGAGTTGCCGAACTTGGCGTTCGCGCTGGGCAACCCTCGCCGCTGGTCGGAGCTATCCACCACATCATCGTGCAAAAGGGTTGCCGCGTGGATGTACTCGACGACGGTGGAATGCACTATCGCCTTATCCCCTTTCTCGTATCCGCTTAGGCGGGAAGCAAGCAACACCAGCATGGGGCGGAGCCGTTTGCCGCCGCCGTTGGTAAGGTAGTCGCTTACCAGCGGTATCATGGCGACGTTCGACTGGTAGTTCAGGTGTATGGATGCCTCAACCGAT
>JAHFEI010000159.1 GCA_023248615.1 Nitrospinales bacterium
AACAGGCGCGGTTCTTCTTATTTTGCACCAGCACAAGTATGCCATCGCGCGGGTCGCGCACTTTGGTATCCGTGCCAAACAGCTCATGTAGCCGCACCAGCGTCAGGATTTCTCCCCTCCGTTTTACTATTTCGCTTTTCCCCTCTACCGTGTAGATTTCATCGGATGCCGGGCGAAACGACTCTATGACCGCCTCTATAGGTATAAGGAATACGCTCCGTCCCACCGCCACCGCCAGCCCCTTCTTGATGAGCGTGGTCTGCGTGAAGGGGATGACCAGCGTGGTGGTAAGGCCCTCGCCGAACCGATTGTCCATCTTTACCGTACCGCCGAGTTCCTGTATGGAAGAAAGCACCACGTCCATCCCCACCCCGCGCCCCGATGTCTCCGTCACCTGCTCGGACATTGAAAAGCCGGGCAGGAATATCTGTTCCAAAAGCTGTTTTTCGCTCAATTTGGCGGCGGACTGGCTGTCGAAAATCCCCTTTTTCACCAGCGTATTCCGCAGTTTTTCTACATCTATGCCCTTGCCGTTGTCCGATACCTTTATCGCAAGCATGGCTCCCTGCGGCACAGCGGTTAGCATGACCATGCCCTCTTCATTCTTGCCCGCCGCCCGCCGCGCTTCCGGAGTTTCTATCCCGTGGTCTATGCTGTTGCGTATCATATGCACCAATATCGTTTCCAACCGCGTAATGATGCTCTTGTCAACCGCCGTATCTTCGCCGCTTATCACCAGCTTGGCCTTTTTCCCCACGGACATCAAGGTGTCGCGCACCAGCCTGGGCAGGTTTTGGAACGCCTCGGCGATTGGCACCTTGCGGATATCGTACAGGTCGCGCGAAAGGGTTTCGCTCAGTTCCTGTAGCGACGTAATGGCGTCCCGCAGGCTATTCATGTTATTAGCCACCTTGCCTTCAGCAAACTGGTTCTGGAGGAAATTGAAGAATTCCGACACGGTTACGATTTCTCCGGCAAGGTCTATGGTCTTGTCCAGCCTCCCCTGGTCTATCTTTATCTGGCGGGCGCGAATGGCCTCCGGGGAAGCGGGCGCCGACTGGCTTGCCACCTCATCGGAACCCTTGGCCTCCGGTTCCGGCGTATCCATGGTGAGCATAGGGAGGTATTTGTTCAACGCATCCTCGCTAATTCCCGACAGTATCTCGTCAAACCCGGTCTCATCGTGGTAAAGCATTTCCAGGTCGTCCCGAAGGGTATTGAATAGCTCCACCTGCTCATCATGTCCGGCATGTGTGTGCTTTTCCAGCAAGGCCTCAACGTTGTCCGACACGACGGAATAGTGTGCTTCGTTTACCTTGCCAGCCTTGGCCTCCGCCACCACCCCCATTATTGTGAAATATTCGCGCGATACGTCCATGCCATGGAACAATAGCCGACCACCGGACTTATGCCGCCTTTCCACAAGTAATTTTGGGGCGGTTTTACGGATAATGGACAAAAATTCCTTCAACGGCGCGTTGGTATCAAGCTCTCCCTTTATGTCCGGCTGGTTTATGAATTTAAGGAGCTCTATCCTGAGGGTTTCTACGATACGCTGTTCCGCTCCGGATTCCAGCAGTATGTTTATATCCGCAATGTACTGCTCATGCTCCGGGGTAAGCTGCCCTTCGCGCCTGTTTTGCAAAAGCTGGGAGAACATCGATTTCAGGTGGTCGGTTCCCTTCAGCACGATGTCTATTACACGGGAGTCCGGCTCCATCTCGCGGTCGCGTATCCGGCTCATAAGGTTTTCCAGCGAGTGGGCCATCATCTTGATGCCGGAGATGCCGAATAACGAACAGTTGCCTTTCAGGGAGTGCATATTGCGGAAAATGTTGTCTATGGTGTCGCGGTCGGCGGGATTTTGCTCCAGGAGGATGACTTCCTTTTCCAGGTCGCCTAATATCTCCGTGGATTCGGCGAGGAAATTCTCAAAAATCTCCTGCTCACTGTGGGCTTCGCTCATATTTTTTTTGTGTCCATATTGGTACAACCGACCCGCCGCTTCCAAACGCGCAAGCCAAACTCCTCAAACAGCTCCGCCCATGCCAAGCACCATATACGACCACCCCAAAACCTTCTATATTCCGCCACTTATTATTACAGCCTGCAAGGCGTAAGGCAAATACTTACTTCACACTGCAACCTCCGGGAAGGCTCTGTGGGGCAACATCGGTTCCCTAGGCCCAATATCCAAGACCCCCAAGGATGTTTGAAACTATCAGAGTGCCGAGGATAGCCTAAAATTGCGGAAACGAGCCGGAAAGCACATCGTTTCCGCCGATTTTCAGGAAGATTTTTTCTTGTATACGTTAAGACCCACCTTCTCGTCGCGCCCAGGGATTGAGACGTTGCCCTCGGTAGAGGCAATTATGATTGTCTTGCCGGACGAGGACGGCCCAAACTCCTTGGACAAATCCACTTTTATGGTGAGGATATTTCCTTCAACCGACATATCCGCGTTTTTCATATTTCCCCCTTCTTGATGTTTTTAGGCTGGACGCAATAGTATGATACCGCACGTTGCCATCGTGGCAAAATTTAAACATTTCTGGTAGTACGTTGTTTTGAGATTGTTTCCAGGTAATGCCACGTTTGTCATTCCCGCCCCATGTCAAGCACGTGGTAAACTCCAGCGGAAAATAAGAACCTGGATTCCCCCTTGCCCCAAGATGGGCAATGGACTGCCCATTCAAACCGAGGCACTACCCATTTTCTTAACCGCAAAGGACAACCCTTGCCGGATGCCGTATTCAATACAAGGCGGGCTACCGGATTTTGGAAATAAGCGCGGTCTCCTTCGGCACCGGGTCTTTGTGCGGGTAATCGATATTAAAATGCAGGCCGCGGCTTTCGCGCCTTTGCAGGGCAGACTCGATTATCAGGTCGGCACAAGTTGCAATGTTACGCAACTCTATCAGGTCGGAAGTAACATTGAAGTTCCAGTAGTACTCCTTTATCTCCTCCTTGAAAAGCCGTATCCGCCGCTGGGCGCGTTCCAGCCGTTTGGTGGAGCGCAATATGCCGACGTAGTTCCACATCACGCGACGGACCTCGTCCCAGTTTTGCGTTATTACCACCTGCTCGTCGGAATCAACGGCGTTTCCGGCGTTCCAACGGTTCACAACTTCCACGTCTGCCGGTTCCCACTCCTCTACCGCCTTTTGCGCGGCACGACGCGGAAAAACCACCGCCTCCAGCAACGAGTTGCTGGCCAGGCGGTTTGCGCCATGGACTCCCGTGCATGCATTTTCGCCGCCAGCGTAAAGGCCCTGGATGGAAGTCCTCCCCCACAAATCCACGTCTACCCCGCCGCAGATGTAGTGGGCCGCAGGCACAACAGGCACCATCTCCTTGGTCATATCCATACCTTTATCCAAAAGCGTCCGGTAGATATTCGGAAATTTCTCCCTCAGCCGTTCCGCCCCTATATGCTTTACGTCCAGATAGACAAATTCATCGCCGCGCTTTTTCATCTCCGTATCTATGGCGCGCGCCACCACGTCACGCGGAGCCAGGCATCCCATGGCATGGTAGTTTTCCATGAAAGTCTGGCCATTTACCAGGCGTAGCAAACCGCCCTCGCCCCGCAAAGCCTCGGTAATGAGGAAAGACTTCAACCCAGAGTGGTACAGGCATGTGGGGTGGAACTGCATGAACTCCATATTGGAAACGCGTGCCCCGGCGCGGTAGGCCATTGCCACCCCGTCGCCGGACGATATGTCCGGGTTCGAAGTATATAGGTACACTTTCCCGCATCCGCCTGCGGCCATGAATGTAACCGGCGCAAGCATGGTTTTCACCACTCCGCTCTTCGAATCCAGCACAAACGCGCCTACCACCCGCTCCCCGTCCAACCCGCGCCCTTCTATCTTTGACCGCAACACAAGGTCAATGGCGGTGTGGTATTCAAACACCGTTATATTCTTTTCGCTCCGCACCGCAGATATGAGCGCCCGTTCTATCTCCTGACCCGTGAGGTCTTCCGTATGCACAACGCGCCGCTTGGAATGCCCCCCCTCCCGGTGTAAATCCAGTGGCGATTCAGGCGAGGAATCTGTACGCGTGAACCGGGTGCCGATATCAACCAAGTATTCAATGGCGGCAGGCCCGCCTTCCACAAGCACCTGCACCGCTTCCGGGCGGCATAGCCCGTCGCCAGCCAGCAATGTATCCTGCACATGCAGTTCAAAGGTGTCATCCATAGAGGTGACCGCCGCTATTCCCCCTTGGGCATACTGGGTGTTGGAGTCGCCCACCTCGCGCTTGGTAAGCACCGCCACACTCCCCTTGCGCGCCACATCCAGCGCAAAGCTAAGCCCGGCAAGGCCAGAGCCTATGACAATAAAATCGAATCGTGATATGGGGGAGGCTTTTGTCTTGTCCACAACTATTCAGGGCCGCAGGAGAGCTTTTGAAACACCTGAAACAGCTACTCCATGGGCCGGAAACAGGGTGCAGGCATTTGACGTCCGCCCGGAATAGGGCTATTCATGGAACTCAAAAATACTGGAGCCGATTTCAATCCTGTCCTTGTTCTTAAGTTCCTTCTCGGCTCCCACTTTCTCGCCGTTTACTTTCAATTTCGACATTCCGCCCATGAACTGCATAAGGTACACGTCTCTGGAGCGTCGTATGGCGGCGGCCACGCTCGCGACGGCAAACCCCTTCACCTTTATGTCGGCGTTCTCGCCGGAGCCTATAAGTGTAGTCTCCTTCTCCAGCTTGTACGAAACGAGCGCGCCAGAGGAACTGGCGGACTTGGAGGACTTGCTGATATCGTAAAGCTGGGCGGCTTGGGTTTTCTTTTGGCGGGCGACATCCGCCTCTTTTTCCTTCTGTCCCTTCATAAGGTCAGCGGTGTTCAGCATCATTGTCATGCCGCCAAAATCTGGCGAACCGAAAAAGTCAGATTTGCTGGTTTTCTCTTCCGGGTTTATGAACTCCATCTCAAACTTGCCTATATTTATTATGTCACCGTGGTGCAATTCCTGCGTGGCTATCCGCCCCCTGTTAACGAAAGTGCCGTTGGTGCTTTTCATGTCATGGATAATGTAGTGGTTTTTCTCCACGCTGATACGCGCATGTCGGGCCGATACGGCAGGGTTCTTCAGCACAATATCGCCGCCTTCACGCCCTATCGAAATTGGGCCGGAAATCTCCTGCTCCTTTATGACTTCGCTATTGAGCCGTACAACAATCTTTGCCATATTCGCCCCCGATTATACCCTACAAAAACCCCCGAAAAGCAAAAACGTAAAAAGCGGGAACACCCGCGAATTGCCTCATATTAAATGTAACCGAAGGATTGGGCTGATTTTACGGGAAATGCTTCGTTGCCTCATATTCCATGTAACCGAAAGGAGCGTGGAAAATGGGACATGTATCGAGAAA
>JAHFEI010000160.1 GCA_023248615.1 Nitrospinales bacterium
GCGGTTTTTAGCAGGCGGTCATTTTCCGGCGTCTCCTTGTAGATGTAGACGATGAGGGCGATTGCTAAAAACGAAAGAACCACGAATCCCCTGCCGACCCACGGGCTATCCACATTCGCCATAAAGCTGAATGCGGCACCGGGGTTTTGCAGGTGGGTGAGGTCGAAAAAGCCGTCTATCACCCGCATGGAGCCAAATATGGGTATGTAGTGACGGATAAGTATCTTGGTTGCCTGGTCGAGCGCCACTATCGCCAGCGCCCCGAGAGCCAGCGGTTTGTATTTGCCCATAGACGATTGCATGGCCGCCCCGTTAGGCGAATTCCGCCAGGTGTTTCGCGCACCTGCCGCAAGTTTGCGGATGCGTGGCGTTGGAGCCGATATCAACGGTATAGTTCCAGCACCGTTCGCATTTCGCTCCGTCCGCTTTTGCCACTGTCATTTCCGTTTCGCCGGACGGCTTTTCCGAAAGCTCCACCTGCGAAACGATAAATATAAACGGAAGTTCGTCCAGATGTTTTTCAAGCAGGGCAAAATCCTTGCCGGATGCCGTGACTACCAGCTTGGCATCCAGCGAGTGCCCTATCTCCTTGTCGCGCCGCTTGTCTTCCAGCGCCTTCAGCGCATCTTTGCGGATATCCCATAGCCTGTCCCAGTTGAGCATCATGTCTCCCGGTATGTCGAATTGCGCCGCATCTAGGAATTTTTGGGTATGCACGGTAGAGCCAGCTGGGTTGCCGGGGATTGTTTGCCAAACCTCTTCCGCAGTGAAGCTCAAAACGGGGGCCATCAGCCGCACCATCAATTGTGAAATGTCGTACATGACCGTTTGGGCCGACCTGCGCCCCTTCGAGCGGGGCGGGAAGGTGTACACGCGGTCTTTGACGATATCAAGGTAGAACGAGCTTAAATCGACCACGCAAAAGCTGTACACGGCGTGGTAGAAGACATGGTACTCGTGCCGTCCAAACGCCGCCAATACGTTATTTTGCATTGCGGCGGCACGATTAAGTATGTAGCGGTCTATCTCTTCCATCTCCGCAAACGGGGTGCGATTCGCCACCGGGTCGAAGTCGTACAGGTTGCCAAGCATAAAGCGGAAGGTATTGCGTATTTTGCGGTACGCTTCGGAAAGGCGTTTCAGTATTTCATCGGAAACGCGCACCTCTTCCATATAGTTTTCAGAGGATACCCAAAGGCGGAGTATTTCCGCGCCATAGTTTTTTACCACGTCTTCCGGGAACATCTGGTTCCCATCGGATTTGGACATCTTCCTTCCCTTTGCATCGACCACATAGCCGTGTGTAAGTACCGAGCCATATGGAGCCTTGCCGGTGGTGCCTACGCTGGCGAGCAACGAGCTTTGGAACCAGCCGCGATGCTGGTCGCTCCCTTCCAGGTACAGGTCGGCGGGCCACTTCAAAGCTTCGCGCCGTTTCAGGACGGCGGCATGGCTTACGCCGGAATCGAACCACACGTCCAAAATATCTTCTTCCTTGCGGAATTGGTCGCCGCCGCACTTTTGGCATTTCTTGCCTGCGGCGAATTCCGAGGCGCTTTTTTCAAACCACACGTCGGAGCCGTGTTTTTCCATCTCATCTGCGACCATGCGGGCGGCATCGCCGTCTACCATCGGCGTGCGGCAACTTTCGCAATGCAACACCGTTATCGGCACTCCCCACGCCCGCTGGCGCGATACGCACCAATCCGGCCTGTTCTGCACCATCCCGTATATGCGCTCTTTGCCCCACGCGGGAACCCATTTGGTGGCGTTTATTTCGGACAGGGCTTTTTCGCGCAGGCCATTTTTTTCCATGCTGATGAACCACTGTGCCGTTGCGCGGAATATGACCGGGTTTTTGCATCGCCAGCAGTGCGGGTAGGAGTGGCTGATGTTTTCGGAATGCATCAGCATGCCCAGCTCTTTAAGTTTTTCCATCACTTCCGGGTTTACCTGCGGCACGCGTTTCCCGCCGAAGAAGCCAAGCTCCTCTATGAACGTCCCGTTGTCTTGCACCGGGTTGTAAACTTCCAGCCCGTATTTTTGGCCGACTATATAGTCCTCCTGCCCGTGGCCGGGCGCGGTATGTACTGCGCCGGTGCCGGCCTCCAGCGTAACGTGCTCCCCCAGTATCACCGGGGAAACATGGCCGTAGAGCGGATGTTTGGTTTTTATGCCCTCCATCGCGTTTCCTTTCAGCCGGGCCACTACTTCTACTTGTGTTGTGCCCAGCGTGGCCAGTACTTTTTCCGCAAGCTCGCTTGCCACTATCACTATGCCGCCATTCACGCGGGCGGCGGTGTATTCGTATCCCGGATGCACACATACTGCGCGGTTGGCCGGAATCGTCCATGGCGTCGTTGTCCAGATGACCACGGCGGCCTGCTCTCCGGCGGGTAGTCCCAGTTTTTGGGCATCGCCGTCTTCCAATACAAACTTTACGTAAACGGAGGGAGATGTGTGGTCGGCGTATTCCACTTCCGCCTCGGCCAGGGCGGTGCGGCAGGAGGTACACCAATGCACCGGTTTTAATCCCTGAAAGAGCGAGCCGTTGTCCATGAACTTCGCCAGTTCGCGCACCGTATCGGCCTCGTAGCGATAATCCATGGTCAGGTATGGGTTTTCCCATTCGCCGAATATTCCGATTTTCCTGAACGATTCCTTTTGCCGTTCTATGAAACCGGCGGCGTAATCCCTGCACAGTTGTCGTTTTTCCTGCCGGGAGACTTCCCCTTTTTTCTTGCCGAGCTTTTTGTCCACCTGATGCTCAATCGGCAGGCCGTGGCAGTCCCATCCCGGCACGTATGGGGCATCAAACCCCTGCATGGTCTTGATTTTAACTATCATGTCTTTCAGCACCTTGTTCAGCGCGTGGCCCATGTGGATGTCACCGTTGGCGTACGGCGGGCCGTCGTGGAGGACGTATCGTGGGGCGCCTTTTCGTGCGGCGCGGATTTTTTTGTAAATATCCGCCCACTGGTCCAATATTTTCGGCTCCATCGTGGCAAGCCCCGCTTTCATGGGGAACTCGGTCTTCGGGAGGTTTAACGAGTCCTTGTAATCTTTCTTTTCGTCCATAAGCAGGCCAGTTTACCGCAAATCCGCCTACTTGAACAAACGATTACTCTTTTTGGTTCTCCAATAATCTACCACTACAGAGTCACACGAGGCACGGAGGGGGAGGGTTTTTTCTATGTGGCTCCGCTACTGCTACGGCGGGCGGTATTGCCGCAAAGAATCCAAAGCGGGTAAGATGGCGCTGTGAAAGTCCTTTATTTTGCCTCCATACGCGAACGGATGGAAACCGAGCACGAGGAAATCCATATTCCCGCGCCGATTACCGTTGGCGAGTTCTTCCGGGCGAAACTTGCCCCGCGCCTTCCCGGCATCGGCATGGACAGGATATTGTTCGCCGTTAACGAAGAGATGGTGGACACAAACCATATGCTGTCCGATAGCGACACGCTGGCGGTGTTGCCGCCGCTGTGTGGCGGGCGGGCGCAGGAGATGGCGCGGTTGCAACTGGACGATTTCAACATGGACGAGGAAACAAAACTTTGCATAGGGCCGAATACCGATGTGGGAGGCATTGCCACGTTCGTGGGGGTTGTGCGCGACATCTCTAAAGGGAAGAAGATAGATAAAATAGAGCTTACATGCTACGAGCCTATGGCGGAAAAAGAGATGTGGAAGCTACGCCACGCCGCGCTGGAAAAGTTCGATGTGATAAACATTACGGTGGTGCACCGCATCGGCATGCTGAAAGCAGGGGAGCGGATAGTGGGCATAGCTGTAGCCGCGCGGCACCGCAAGGATGCTTTCGACGCCTGCCGGTGGATGATTGACGAGCTTAAAAAAACGGTTCCTATTTGGAAAAAAGAATTTGCCAGCGATGGCGGCGCATGGGTCGAAGGGCTTTAGCGGCGCAACGCCGTTAGCGGATGGGCCTCGCGCCGCTATTGTGCGGGCTGTTTCAGGCGGTCGAGCTTTTGCAAAAATTCATCGGCGGTTACAAACCCGGTAAAACGGCTAACTTCCGTCCCATCACCGTTTACCAGTATCACCGTCGGCACACCCAGCACGTTAAAATCTTTTTTGGCTTGCAGTTTTGCATCGTCAACCTTTGTCAGGTCTATTGCCATGGCCTCAAACTCCCCGGCGCGTTGCGTTACCCGTGGGTCGGTAAATGTAAAAAGTTTCAGTTCCCGGCAGGGCAGGCACCAGTCGGCGGTAAAATCCAGCAACACTGCGCGTTTGTTTTGCCGCGCCGTTTGGAATGCCTGTTTGGAGTAATCGTTGAAGTGCAGTCCCTCATGTTTTGCGGTGGCGGAGGGGGCGGCAAGCCACACGCCGAAGGCTATAATCAAAATGCCGATACCGTAGCGCACTGCGGCAAACAGCCTACCGCCGGTTCCGCGCCCGGTCAGGATAAGGTAAAATCCGCCGACCACCGAAACGGCGACAGAGAGGTAGCGGAACAGCGCTTCGTCCGTGATGATGGGGCGAGCAAAGTAAACGGCCATGCCGACAAGCACCACGCCGAACACCTTGCGCACCCAGACCATCCACGCGCCGGAGCGCGGCAGGTTGGCTATGGAGCCGCTGAACAGCGCCAGCGCCACCAGCGGTAACCCCAGCCCAAGCGCCAGCACGAAAAAGAGCGTAAAGCCAAGCACGGGGTCCTGCCTCCCGCCCACGAAAGTCAACAGCCCTATCACAAACGGCCCGACGCAGGGCGCGGCGAGTATGCCTACGGTGGCCCCCATGAAAAGGGTGCCGAAGTAGCCGCCATAACTTTTTGAACTGAGGTTTAAGAGTGATTGCGGCATCATGATTTCAAACGCTCCGAACATCGAGGCCGCCAGCGCCAACATGGTTGCCACAAGCAAAAGCACCACAACCGTATTTTGCATAAGCGACCCGAACAGCGAGCCGGTAAGCGCCGCCACCACGCCCAGCGTGGAGTACATAAGCGCCATGCCGAGCAGGTAGATAAGCGCATGGAAGGCCGTTTCCCGCCGTGAGCGTCCGGTAGCCGCGCCGAAAAAGCCAATGGTTACAGGTATCATTGGGTAAACGCATGGGGTGAGGTTAAGCGCAAGGCCGCCCAGAAATACCAGGAAAAGCGCGGTCATCCCTACGCCCCCTTTCATACTGGCGAAAACATCCCCGTCCGCCTGCGGTGCGCTTTTGCTGAACAGTTCCGTATCCAGAGGCGTGCCAGCCGTACCGACCATCAGTTGCGGTTCTACGTCCGCCTCCGCCGGTATCAGGCAGGCAGATTCCGTACACGCCTGGTAGTCCAGATGTGCTTTTACCGTGAACTGGCTTTTTGCCTCCTGAGAGACGCTTATGGATGTGGACAGGTAAACCGTCCCTTCG
>JAHFEI010000161.1 GCA_023248615.1 Nitrospinales bacterium
GTTTATGCTGGCCTATTGTTCCGCGCTCTTAAAGCGCGACACTCCGCATGACGTGAAGTTTCTGGACGGCAATCTTAACAACTGGAACCATGTTGCATACGTGCAAAAAATAATTGCAGAAAAACCGGATTGGCTTGTGATGGAAACCTCGACGCTCGCTTTCGGCATGGATATGGCCTTGGCGCGTGACGTGAAAGAAAAAACCGGGTGCCGCGTAATTTTAACGGGACAGCACCCAAGCGCATTCCCCAAGGACGCGCTGGAGGCGGGCGCCGACTTCGTTTGCATAGGCGAGTACGAAATGACGGTGAAGGAGATTGTTAGCGGCATCGCACCTGAAAAGATTGCGGGGCTGTACCCGAACCGTCCACGAGGGCTACTAGACCCGGATAGCCTGCCGTGGCCGGAGGATGGCGATGTGCGGCGCATAGATTACATGGAGCCAGTGGTGAACGAATACCGCGAGGTTGAGATGTTTGCCAGCCGAGGTTGCCCGCTTGCGTGCAATTTCTGCGTTGCCACTAACGTCTATTACGGTGGCGCGGGAAGCTGGCGGCCCCGCAATGTGGACGACGTGACGAATGAAATAGCACACCTGAAATCGAAGTACCCAGAAATGGAAGGTGTCTTTTTCGACGATGAGGCCCACAACGGGCGTAAGGATTTTGTGGTAGGCCTGTGCAAATCCATAATCGAAAAAAACCTGCAAACGCTCAAATACAATGCTATGTGCGGCTACTGGAACCTAGATGCCGAACTGCTTGGCTGGATGAAAAAAGCGGGATATTACAAGTTGCGGGTGGGGATAGAAACGGCGGACAAGTCCGTGGCCATAAGGATGGAAAAAAGCCAGTCGATTAAGAGGCTCTATGCGGCTTTGGAAGCGGCGAAAGAAGTTGGCATGCGGATTTACGGTACGTTTACCTACGGCGCTCTAGGAGCCACGGCGGAGAAGGATCGCAAAACCACGGAACTTATAAAAGACCTTTTGCAAAAGGAGCTCTTGTCCGACATGCAGATATCCATCTGCACCCCGCAGCCGGGTACGCCGTTTTTCCGGGACGCATCTGCGGCGGGGTGTATCGGCACGTTCGATTGGAAAGAGTACGATGGCGGCAGGAACGTAATCCAAAGTTATCCGGATTATCCAGCGGAAGAAATCCGCAAGGTTGTCGCGCAGGCGCGTCGTGCCGCCAGTATCTACGGTGGTGGGCCGCGGTTTCGCGATTGCGATTTTTCGAAGGTGCCGCAGGCGGTAGCCGGTAGCCGGAAAGCGCTTGTTATCGGTTCCGGCCCAAAGTGGCAGACCGAGAAAATAGTCGAGGAACTTGCGCCGAGCGGTGGGATGGAGTTGCACCTGCTGGTACGTGGCGATGAGACGGAGAGCTTCGACGGGTTACCCGTCTACCAGTTTGGCGAGGGGCCGCTTACGCCCGAAAGCCTGCCGCACGACATGGTGCATCGGCTCTCAGCCCAGCGTTTCGATGCCGTTATCGTCCAGCTAAACCACAACAGCGGGGACAGGAGCGACTACGCGGATGTTTTTCGGCTAGCCGCCATGCTGTGCGGGAACTGGTTTGCGGTGGATATAGGCGGGCAGGTGATACCCCGCGCCAAAACAGGGGCGGCGGCATGGTGAGGCCATTTTGTTTTCGTTCTTATAGGCCGTCATTTTCCGGTTACGGTTATGGTACGGATGAGTTCGTTAAAAGTTTCGGGCGCAACGGCTGGCGTTTTACATTCCAGCCGGATTCGCTGGCAGGCGCAAAAAAATGCCGCGAGGAAGTGGTAATCCATAGCGGTTTCCCGCACTTCTACCGCATTGAGCCGGGAAAGATAAATATAGCGCGTGTGATGCTGGAGTCCGATTCGTTGCCGCGCCTTTGGGTGGACATCCTCAATTCGATGGACGAGGTGTGGGTTGCGTCCAGGTTCAATGTGGAAACTTTTGCCGCAGGTGGGGTGGACAGGCGGAGGATATTCGTTATTCCGGACATGGTAGACAGTCGGTTTATGCCGCCTTCGCGCCCACGGAAGCGGGGCAGGATGTTCCGGTTCCTTTCCGTATTTCTCGATCTCAGCCTACGCAAAGGGTGGGATGTGATGTTGTATGAATTTGCGGCGAACTTTTCCGAATCAAAAAATGTGGAGTGGGTTGTCCAGTGCTCGCCCGACTCCGCCAAGCGGCTGAGAGGCGTGATAAGAGAGGTGGGACATCGCGGGCATAAAACCGGAAATATCACGGTGCTGGGTAAGGTTCCTACCGTACCCGAATTGGCGAGGCTCTACCGCTCGGCGGATTGCTATGTATTGCCTACGCGTGGCGAGGGGTTTGGCAGGCCGTATCTGGAGGCCGCCGCTTGTGGTGTATCGGTGATTGCTACCGGGTGGGGGGGGCAACTTGATTTTCTGGATAACCGGAACAGCCGCCTCCTGAAATATAAATTGGCGGGTGTGCCTGCGCCGGATGCCTTGGATTGCTACTTCCTTGCGGGGCAAAGATGGGCGGAACCTTCCCACACGGATTTGGGGAAGGCGCTTCGCAGTATGCTGGAGCGGCCTGCGCTGGCGCCGGTGGATTGCGCCCCCTTTCGGGAAAAACATTTGCTCAGGCTTATCGAAGGGCGGCTTGCTACCGTAAAAAAACGCAAGACGGTGAAGCGGGAATTTGCTCCGCAGATTATCGTTTACGATAGGAAGTGGAAGGCGCGCCAGCCAACGCCACGAGAGTTTGCAAAGGAATTGAAGGCCGCCGGGAAGGTGGTCGCGGTTGTCGGCACCGGGCGTAACGCCGGGTGGCTTTCGGAATTTTTGGTAGGGCACGGGTTCGATATCCCTTTCTACATTGATCGCGAGGATGGCCGGTTTATGGGGAAGAAGGTTTACTCTCCGGTGAGCCTGCCTGCCAACGCAAGAGCGGACGTGGCGCTTATAAGCTCTTTCCCCGCCGCTTTTGCCGAGTGGGTCGGGATATTAAAAGGGCGGTGGAACCTCAAGCCGGTAATCTTCTACTCGCACAACAAATAGGTTCCTGCCGGGCGGGGAATGGCGGTGCGCGGTTACTTGATGCTGTCCGGCGTATAGCTCGAAAGCCACTTCACCACGGCGTTGAGCTTGTCCGTAACCCTGCGATCCATCGCTTTTGTGTCGAAGGCGATAGCTATTTGGCATTTGCGCGAACTGGAATGCATGCCATTCGCATCTGTTTCCAGCCGCGTGGCGTTGCCGATAATAGGGTTTACGGCCCAATGCTCGTTCGGGTTGTCCGATCCTATCTCCAGCGATAATTCGTA
Source organism: Nitrospinales bacterium (assembly GCA_023248615.1). Lineage (GTDB taxonomy): Bacteria > Nitrospinota_A > UBA7883 > JACRGQ01 > JACRGQ01 > JAHFEI01. Next base: position 3,294 of record JAHFEI010000161.1, read on the forward strand.
CTCGCCGAAAAGCCGCAGGTCGTCTGTGTATTCCATCAGGATAAACGCCCCCATACAGCTTAAATCGATAAGCTTTGCGGGGAAAGATTTATTTTTACTTTTCACTATCAGGTGGTGTGGCGGCAGGCTGGCAAAGCGGTCTGCCTGTCGCTTGGCGGCGCTGTTCCAAGATTTGCGTATGCGGTCTTCCATCTCCACCGCAGTAAATGGCTTTACAAGATAGTGGGTAACGCCGTTTTGGATGGCGGTCATTATGAAATCCTTGCCGCCGTGGGAGGTCATCATGATAAACGGGATATCCTTCCAGTCTGGGTTATTGCGCACCTGATAAAGAAGTTCGTCGCCGCTTATGTTCGGCATATCCCAGTCGGATAGGATGATGTCGATTTTTTGTTCCTTCAGGACATCAATCGCCTCCTGCCCATCTTTTGCTTCGTGTATCAGATCAGTCCCCAGCTTGGTTTCCAGCACTTTTCGCACAATGGCCCTGATGGTTGGCGAATCGTCCGCAACCAAAAAACGTACGTTTCTCAATATATTTCTCCTCTAATTGCCACCACGCGGGCGCCATATTTTCTGCCGAGCCACCAGTTGTCCGGGACTCCGCAGGAACGGCCTATCGTAGCTTGCCCCCTCCTGTGGAGTGTAACACCCACTTACGGTATTACACTCGCCGCAGATTTTCAATCGAATAAGCAATACTGGATAAGCGACAGTGGGATTTGGCGGGATGTCCCGTAGGGGCGGGTTTTAAACCTGCCCCTACAGCAAATTGTTATGCGCTGTGGAATCAGCATAAACGTAATCCCTGCCGCAGGGGGCGATATGGGAAGCCATGATGCCGGTGTCTTCCCAGCTATCGTCCATCGGGATTTTCGAGAGATCGAACGGGCGTGGTTTTTTTGCTGAGGCGTTGGACTGAAGGGGCGCGAGAAACAGAATGACCGCCGCCATAATCGCCCCAAAAATATGTCGTGTATCCATGAACAAAGTTTGCACCGAAATAATAACGAAATGTCAAGCAGGGGGAAGTTGTAACTCCCAACAGGCTACCGTTTTAACCTGGCGGCGGTGGCGGATTTTCGGAAGTACTGCAACCTGTGGTATCATCATCGCATGAGTATAGAAACTGGCAACGAAAAGACCCGATTCCGGCGGGGATACGTCGCGAGGTCTGCGTCCTCCCGGTTCGCCTTGTCCCTGTCCCTCCTCTTGCTAGGCCGCTAGGCCAACAAACAGACGCTCTCTTTTTAGCTTTTACCTCTTGAATCGTTTAAGATAACCTTGGCAATTGAGGAAGATTTTATGGCGAAAATAATTATATTCGATACGACATTGCGGGACGGCGAGCAGTCGCCCGGCTTTTCGATGAACATGGACGAAAAGTTGCAGATGGCGCATCAACTGGCGTTGCTTAACGTGGACGTTATAGAGGCGGGCTTTCCCGCCTCGTCCGAGGGGGATTTTGCATCCGTAAACATCATCGCGAAGAAGGTACACGGCCCGGTTATCTGCGGTCTTGCCCGGATGATGGAGAAGGATATCGTTGCCACCGGCAACGCATTGAAGCCCGCCAAACGGAAGCGGATACATGTTTTTATCAGCACCTCCGAGATACACATGAAGCATAAGCTGAAGAAGACCAGGGCGGAAGTTATGGAAATGACCATAGCGGGGATAAAGCTGGCAAACAAGTTTACTCCCGGCGACGTGGAATTTTCGTGCGAGGATGCCACCCGCTCCGACCCGGAGTTCATGTACGAGGTGATAACCAATGCGATAAAGGCGGGAGCTACCACCGTGAACGTGCCTGACACCGTTGGCTACACCATCCCGGACGAATACGGCAGGCTTTTGGACGGGATATTCTCCAACGTGCCGAACATAAAAAACGCCGTCATAAGTGTGCATTGCCACGATGACCTGGGGCTTGGCGTTGCGAACTCGCTCACCGCCATCCGGCACGGGGCGCGACAGGTAGAGTGTACCGTAAACGGCATCGGCGAGCGCGCGGGCAACGCCTCGCTGGAAGAGGTCGTGATGGCCATAAAAACCCGCAAGGATTTGTTCCGCCACTCCA
>JAHFEI010000162.1 GCA_023248615.1 Nitrospinales bacterium
GACTGGACGGCAAGCGATATCTCCCCGATTTCATCTAGGTAAATGGTGCCGCCGTGTGCGCGCTCGAATTTCCCCTTCTTCTGTGCGATAGCCCCGGTGAAGGCGCCCTTTTCGTAGCCGAACAGCTCCGACTCCAGCAGCGTCTCCGGGATGGCGGCGCAGTTCACGCTCACGAAGTTCATATTACGCCGCGCGCTGTGGCGATGGATTGCGCGGGCGATAAGCTCTTTGCCTGTCCCGGTCTCGCCACGTATCAGCACGGTCGCGTCGCTTTCGGCCACTATCTTCACCTTGTCGTAAACCTTCTGCATCTTCTTGCTCTGGCCTACGATGCTGTCCATTTCGAACTTGTCTTCCAGCTGGGATCGCGCCTCCCACAATTCCGTAATGAGCCGATGGTGATCCACCGCCCTATCCACCAGTATGGCCATCTCATCATAGTTAATAGGCTTCGCCAGGTAGTTATATGCGCCCACCTTCATCGCTTCCACCGCCATCTCTATCGTGCCATATGCGGTTATCATGATAACCAAGATGTCGCTATCCTTCTTTTTCAGTTCAGAGAGGAGTTGGAAGCCGTTCGTGTCCGGTAGGCTGTAATCCACTATTATGGCGGCGTAGCGGTTTTCGTCCGCCAGCGCCAAGGCTTCCCTTCCGGTCAATGCGGTATGCACCTTGTAATTGCGGCGCTCTAGGTTGGCGCTCATCACTTCCAGGATGGCGGGCTCATCATCCACCACCAGTATCGGGAACGGATAAATATTATTCGACATCAGACCGGCAACCCTATCCGTACGCATGTGCCGCCACCCGCATTCGACTCGATGAAAGCGTAGCCGCCATGATCCTTCATAATCTCCTTCACTACGGCAAGGCCCAATCCGGTGCCATTTTTTTTGGTGGTGTAAAAGGACTCAAAGACCTTCTCCGTGTCCGCCGTGGAGATGCCTGTGCCGCTGTCAATAAAGCTCAGTTCAAGGTAGTCTTCGCCGTTTATCTGCCTCAGGTGCCCGACAACTTCTATGCTCCCCTTCTCAGGAATCGCTTCCCTGGCATTCCTAAGTATGTTGATAAATACCTGTTGCATCCTCTCGTTGTCGTACCTCACCTCCGGAAGCCGCTCGTCCATATATATCTGTATATCGAGATCGCTGCCCAGCGCATCGCGCTCCATTATCTCCAGCGATTTCAGGAGCGGCGCGTTTATCAGCGCCTTTTCGCCAAACATGATTTTTGGGCGGGCCTCGTCCAGCAGGCCTGTTACCACCTTATTCAACCTGGCTATCTGCTCTTTTATCAGGCCAAGGAATTTCTGTATTTTCGGGTCGTCTTGGTATTCGTTGAGCAGATAATGCGCCGCGCCGGCAATGGCGTTGAGCGGATTGCGTATCTCGTGGGAGGTTTTGGCAACTACCGCGCCCATTATCGCAAGCCTACGCGAGTCCATAAGCTCCTTCTCCATCCCCTGCTTTTCGGTGACGTCCTTGATGTACTCAATCATAAAATTAACCTCTCCATTCGCATTACGTATGGGGAAATTCCATATCTCAAACTGCCGTTTCAGGTTTTCCCTGAAACATGTCCGAACCCTTGACGGGGGCTGTATGTTGCAAAATGCGCTTTGGGCTTGGCAATCGTCGCAAGGGTTATTGTTGTGGTGGCAGACAAAAAAACAGTGCCGCCCCTCGATGCTCTCATCAGCGCTACCCATAAACTTGTGCATCGCCTTGTTGTACAGCACGACCTTGTAGTCGCGGTCTATTACCAGGATACCATCGGTAATGCCATCGAATATGGACTGCAACACCGGGCTGTCTTCCAGCCCCGACAGGCTCCCTCCGATTTTAGCTACATCTCCCATCATTCCCCCGGCATTAATGCTTTATGCTGGCCATCATACTCATCAGGCTTATTAAAGCCAAACCGGCTATTATTTTTTTCAAAGCTACGTTGGATAACCGCTGGGCCAGGCCTGCGCCGAGTTTTATTCCAGGAAGCGAACCGGCAGCAACCAAAATAGCCACAGCGTAATTAACGTTCCCATAAAAAATATACACCCCGGAACCTATCAGCGTCAAAGCAACCGATATCATATTGCTTGTGCCTACCACGCACTTGGCGGACAACTTAAAGACGCCCGTGAGAATCGGGATAATAAAAACCCCGCCGCCTATCGAGGTGGCGCCAACTATGCCGCCAATTATTCCCCCAAACAAAACTCCGTTCGCTTTCTGGCTTGGCATAAGCGGATCGCCGCATTTGTACAAATCGCTCTGGTTTTTCTTGAACGCATCCCAAGCAAGATAAATGGCAACAACAAAAACCGTCCCCGACAGAAAAGTCCTCATGTAGTAGTCCAAGGTTTCGGGGTTCATAATCGTTTTAAGGTAATTTATCTCGTATGAAGCCAATAGGACAGTCGGAACCGCACCCAAACTAAAGTAAAAATTCGTTTCCTGGTCGATAAATCCCATTTTCCAGTGCTGTCTAACGCCGTATATCCTGGACAGGACGGAAAAAAACAAGCTTGTGCCAATGGCGCTTACCGAGTCTAGGTGGGCAAAAAAAATCATTGCTGGCATAGCCAAGATACCAGCTCCGATTCCGGTCAGCCCAACCAGAATGCCCATTATGTAGCCGATAACCAATTGCTCAATTGAATACCCAATAGTTAGCTGGGTGAATGAACCTAGTAAATCCAACAAAAGACCCCTTCCGTTCTAACTTGCCCTGTTAGACCGCCAATCCGGCAAAAATACATTTGCCGAAATGACGCCCCCCTAATGCACTACCACCAAAGTATCCTTAATGTAAGTGGAGCAAAGGCCGTACCAAGTTCCACAACAACAATACATTGTTTTTAAACTGCTTATATTGAGATAGTTGGTAGCGCAACCATGCATATGGTATTCATACCATACATGACCGGAACTCATCTTGCAACGCTCATAATATTATAGAGGTAACGGACGGCGGAAAGATTCAGACTTTTGATTCTCCGGCACGGCAAAAGAAAACAACAGGCGTCCAACTATGAGACAATGCGGACGAATGGAGCAAAGAAAAAAACCAAACACCACTAGTTGCGCACCATTTAGTAAAATTTGAATCATGGGTGACATTATAAAGCCGGGCAGTTTGGATGCCGCAATACTTGCTGGCGGAAGGCAACCGGAGTTTGGCGGTTCTATCCCAAACAAGACCTTTGTCAGGATAGGCAACAGGCCTTTATTCATCCACGTCCTTTCGTCACTTTTGCTGGTAAGGCATATCAGGCGCATCTACATTGTCGGGCCAAAGGATGAAATAGAAAAAGAATTGCGGATAGCCTCTTCCGAAATAGACCTTACGCCCAAAACGGTTATTGTACTCCAGGAAAGCACAGGCATTTTGGAGAACGTCATGAAGGCATTCCACCACTCCGTGGCTAACAAACTACCGGGGGATGCAGATTCCGAAAATACTGAAAAATTGTTTTTCGCCATCGGGGGCGATTCCCCTCTTGTCCTGCCGGAGGAGGTAGAGCAGTTTATAGGGCTGTGCGATATCTCGCGCTACGATTACTTCATGGGGATGACGCCATCAGAAGTTTTGGAACACTTCAAGCCCACTGCAAACAGGCGGGGCATTTCTATGGCCTACAGCCATTTCTCCAACATGCTTACGCGCATAAACAACATGCATATGGCAAGGCTGGAAAGGGTGTCGAACCGCAATGAGTTCGGCGAAATATATCGCATCAGATACCTGCGGAACATAGCCAATATAATCCGCATGGCCATAGGCCTGATGAAACGCGAATCCCGGTTCTTCGATTGGGGTGGGTGGGTTAATATGTTTATGGCCATGTGGTGCCGGAAAATGGGGCTGTACAAACTATCCGATTACTTCCGGAGAAATATCACTATTGAGAGGGTGGAAAATGTAGCGTCACTCCTGTTAGGAACCAGAGCCAAGATAGTTTTCACCACATACGGAGGAGCCGCGCTGGATATGGACAGGCCGAAGAACAAGGAAGCCATGGAGGAAAATTTCGATTATTGGACAACCCTGCAAAGGGAAATAGGCCAGAGATACGGGGAGCGCATGGCGAAAGCTACCGGGAATGCCGGTCTATGACTGTATAATCATCCCATGAAGTTTAGACTGCACTCCGAATTCAGCCCCAAGGGAGACCAGCCGGGAGCAATAAAAGCGCTTACGAAAAACATCCTTGATGGCGTCCCGAACCAGGTATTGCTTGGCGTAACAGGCTCTGGTAAAACATTTACCCTAGCCAACGTTATAGAACGGGTGCAAAAGCCGACCCTCGTTTTTGCGCCCAACAAGACGCTTGCGGCACAATTGTATAACGAGTTCAAATTTTTCTTCCCGGAAAATGCCGTGGAATACTTTGTAAGCTATTACGACTACTACCAGCCGGAAGCATACATACCCACATCGGACACGTACATAGAAAAAGATTCCGCAATAAACGACGAGATAGACAAGTTGCGCCACTCCGCCACACGCTCACTACTGGAGCGGCGGGACGTGATTATCGTAGCATCCGTATCCTGCATCTACGGCATCGGCTCGCCGGAAACGTATTACGGGATGCTTACGCGGGTGGAAGCTGGCCAGCATCTCAGCCGGGAAGAGCTTGTAGAGAAGCTGGTGGAAATGCAATACACGCGCAACAACATCGATTTTCGGCGCGGCACGTTCAGGGTTAATGGCGATGTGGTGGAAATCATCCCGATATACGAATCAGAAGAAGGACTCCGCATCGAATTTTTCGGCGATGAGATAGACTCCATATCCCGCGTAGACCCGCTCACCGGCAAGGTGATACAGAAGTTGCAAAAAGCCCCCATATACCCCGCAAGCCACTATGTAACCACACAGCAGACATTGGAAAAGGCGCGGGAGAAAATTCGCAGGGAACTCATAATGGTTGCGGAGGAACACCGTAGCAACAACCGGCTTGTGGAATGCCAACGGATTGAGCAAAGGACGATGTTCGACCTGGAAATGATGAAGGAGACCGGTTACTGCAACGGGATAGAAAACTATTCCCGCTACCTTACCGGTCGGAAGCCGGGCGAGGCTCCCCCCACCCTGCTCGAATATTTCCCGCCGGATTCCCTGCTGGTAATTGACGAAAGCCACGTTTCCACAGGCCAACTGCGCGGGATGTACGCGGGCGACCGCTCCCGTAAGGAGACGCTTGTGAAGTACGGGTTCCGCCTCCCTTCGGCGATGGACAACAGGCCGCTTAATTTCGCCGAGTTTGAGAAGGATCCGAAACAGCGGATTTACGTTTCGGCAACGCCGGGAGAATACG
>JAHFEI010000163.1 GCA_023248615.1 Nitrospinales bacterium
GAAAAAATGCTGTTTATCCCGAATGGTATTAATTAAAGATACCACATGTATCATCCGGCGATAGCGGTTTAATCCGCCGGGATCTCCAGAGAAAACTTCCATGTCCGCTTTAGCGGACTGCCCTGCTCTCGCCAATTCCCGATCATTGATGCGCTTAAATACCCTATGGAAGACCTACTGCTTCAGCCATGAATCGGAGCTGTTGGGTGTAGATATAATCAGGGTGGCGCCTGAAATGGCATAGGGACAAGTTTCGGTGGCGGGAAAAGAGCCGGCCCAAGAATCATTACATGTATTTGTACTCGATGTTTGGGTTATGGTGGATGCGGTCGCGATCGAAGTGCCGGTCAATGAGCAATCCGCGGAAGGCCCCCCATTCGGCCATGCGCCGACTGGAACGTTCAATGTCCAGTCGCCATTTGCCGCGAATATCAAAGTCTCATTGGTCTTCGGGGTGGGAAATACCGGGGTCCCGACCAGTACCGAGGATTGAAACTTCCATGTACCTTGGAGCGGCGAGGGGGTTATGCCGGTTCCAGTGCCCGTACCGGTGCCTGTGCCGGTAGAGGAGGCGCTTGAAACCCCTCCACAGCCATAAGCGGCCAGCATCGAAATGGCCAAGATAAAAACCGCAAAAGTTTCACATGATCGTTTCATCTGTTTTTCTCCAATACCAAGCCCCCACCCATCAGAATTGATAGGTCGCCTTCAAAAAGTAATCCTGGTTCACCCACGCATTATCCAACGTCGCGGGGGAGTAAAATTCGGCATGTTGGTACCGGGTAAGATTCCTGCCCTCGGCGGCGATCTCCATCCGGTCGGTTGGATGCCACGCCACCCGCAAATTGAGCTGGAAATACTCCCCCACAGCCAATGCCGGCACCCGTTCGACGTATAATCCCGTGGCGTCAACTTGCAGGTGGTACGGCAGGTCGGCGAAAATGCCCCCCTTGAAAGAATACAGCGGCGTGCTTCCCGTCACATAATCGCTAAAATCATGTTTACGGCTGGGGATCAGGCCGGGTTTGAGCTCCATGTTCACCCGTGTGTAGGTATATCCGCCGAACACCCGCATCCACATAACCGGTTTCCAGTCGATGGAAACCGTGCCGCCATACGATACGCCGTCGTAATCGTTTCTGTAGTAAATATCGTATACATAGACGTTGGTTCCGGACATGCCCACCAAATGTTGGCTTGGCTCCTCAAAGAGGCTGAGGACGTTTTTGTATTGGTTATAGAATCCGCTAACGTCGATCGTCAGGTTGCTTGATGGCCGTGCTCGAGCGCCAGCCTCATACGCATAGAGGTCTTCGGGTGAAGCGCCCCCTTTTGCGGTGACAATTCCCAGAAAAGGATAGTTGTTGCCGTCGGGCATGGTTATGGTGGTGTAGTCATTTATCCAGGTTAACTTGTTGTTTGCGTTGTTGGGCAGGCGGGAAGTTTTGGTCGCCGCCCCCCACACCATCCACGTTTCCTCATCCCATGAAGCGCGGAGACCGGGTTGCATCTGCCAATCCACATAGGTATTCCGTTCCGCCTTCAATCCGGCGGAAAGCTTGAGGTGGTTTTCGGCCAACAACATTTCATCATTGATAAAAACGCCCGTCTCGCCCGTGGTGGCGCCGGGCTTTTGCATGGCCGCCGAATTATCGAATCCCTCTTGAACCATCTGGCCGGTAAGTCCAACCGATACCTGGTTGTTTTCCGAGGAACGCCAGTTAACCTGCGGCTCGAACCTGAAGATGTGGTTGTTTTCGTAGAAAAATACCCGCCGGATCGATTGGTTGTCCCAGCCCAACTGGACGGACCAATTAAGCGTGGTATCTTCGTCTTTTTCGTAGCGGCCGATCAAATTGCCCCCCGAATACACGTCATCGTATTCAAAATGCTTGGTGCCGGGATTGGTAAGGCCAACGAAGCTCGCTCCCACCGACATGGCCGATGCGCGGTAGGCGTCGCCATGGATGGTGTAACGGCTTTCGGCCCTTTCGCCATCCACCCGGAACCCCGCTTGATTCGCTTTTTTGTAATTGTCCTGCGGTCCCCCGTCTCGCGGATTGGGGCTTCGCTCGCCGCTCACGACTCTTGCCCCTCCAGATTGATCCATCATGGCGTACACCCGTGCTGAAACGCCGTCTTTAACATTCCAGCCTTCGCGCACGGTGCCAAAGCCAATTTCCCTATCGCCCCCTCCGCCAGAGACAAAACCGGACTCCGTTTGGCGCGCGCTTTTGGTTATGATGTTGATCACCGCGTTCATCGCGTTCGCTCCCCACTGGGCCGAACCGGCGCCACGGATGACCTCGATCCGTTCGATATCCTCTAGGGGATACATGACCGCGGGCCAAAATAGCTGGGAAAACGTCTGCGACTGGAGCGGCCGCCCGTCTATTAACACAAGCACCTTTTCGGTGAAAAAGTCGTTGTTGGTCGATCCGGAAATGACATAATTATTCGTGTCGACGCGGTATACGTTCAAGCCGGGCACCATGCGCAATGCTTCCGGGATGTTGGTCGCGCCGGAACGGCGGATGTCCTCGTTCGTAAGGACGAACACGGGGGCCGCCGCATAGAATGCTCCCTCCGGCCTGCGGGAAACGGAGGTTATCCGTACATCCATCAGTTCTTCCAGGGAATAGTCCATCAGCGCTGTTGACGTACCGTTCTCGGCCGCAGCCGAGACCGGGGCTGAAGCCATGGCCAGCAAGATCATTCCAATAATGTAAAATCGAGATACCATTAAAACATCCCCTTTTTTAGGTAACACCCTCTCCCTAGTGTAAAGGTTATATAACAATAACAATGACAGTCAACAGTATTCATGCCCATATGCCTCTATTTTATGGAAAGATTATCGATGGAAATATAGTGCCTACTTCTTTGGGGTTAATTTTGTGGCAATCGGCAACAAAGTGGGGACTTGGGATTATTGTCAACCAAATACCCATCAATCCACCGAGCGAAAGCAGTTTTGACTTCTTTGTTAATTCCGCAAAACGGGAATCAAGATACGGCTTTTTTCCGCGCGGCAAGTTTGATTCAGTGAACAGGCGGCGCAGAGCGGCTTTGATTTGCGGAAGGCGGCGCCGAGGCGGACGATGAGCGCGTGATATTCGTCGAAGAGTTTCGCGCCGTGTTGTATGGCGATCGATTTCAGATCGTTTCGCCGTGCTGGCAACGTCGATCAGGAAAGAGCCGAAACTTTGCGGTGGCGGGGGCAGGTGACAAGATGGTCGTTCACCATGCCGGCCGCCTGCATATGCGCGTAGATGGTGGTTGAGCCGACAAAGCGGAATCCGCGTTTCTTCAGGTCTTCGCTGAATGCATCGGACTCCGTGGTCTTTGCCGGGATCTGGTTTTGTTTTTTCCAACGGTTCACTTTCGGCTTGCCACCGACGAAGTTCCAGCAATAGGCATTGAAACTTCCGAACTCCTTTTGGATGGCGAGAAAACATTTTGCGTTCCCCACCGCCGCTCCTATCTTCAGCCGATTGCGGATGATGGCCGGATTCAACTTCAGCTTTTCGATACGCGCGGCACTGTATGCGGCCACTTTTTTTGGATCAAAGTCGCTGAACGCCTTGCGATACCCTTCCCGTTTTTTTAGGATAGTCAGCCAGCTCAAACCGGCCTGCGCCCCTTCGAGGATCAGGAATTCAAAATGCTTCCGGTCGTCATGCACCGGCACACCCCATTCCTCATCATGGTAGGAAAGAAGCAATGGATCGGTTGTGGCCCACGGGCACGTTGCCGGCTTGATGACCGTTTTAGCCATGTTCAGATATTTCCGTGCGGTTTCAAATGCTTTAGGTCCTTCTTCCCCGCGCGGCAGGTTTGGTTCAGCGGGCAATGAGTGCAGAGCGGCTTTGATTTGCAGAAGGTGGCGCCGAGGCGGACGATGAGCGCGTGATATTCGTTGTAGAGTTTCGCGCTGTGAGGCAGGTGGTCCATAAAATATGCGCGCGCCTCCTGGTACTTCGTCTTTTCCCCATAGAGGCCGTAGCGCGCGCCGAATCGCAGCGTGTATTTATCGATGACGAATGTTTTGCGGTCCGCACCGTAAAGGAGGATGGAGTCGGCGGTCTCCGGCCCGATGCCGTGTACCGCCAGCAGCGCGTCGCGCGCTTCATTAAGCGGCTTCTTTTTCAGCCATGTGCGCCAATCGCCACTGTTGAGCGAGCCGAGCCAGACGAAAAATCCGCGCAGTCGCGCCGCCTTTTGCCGGTAGTAGCCGCTGGGGCGGATTAGTTCGGCCAATCGTTCCTCCGGGATGGCGAGCAGAGGCCCCAGTTCCAGCTCGGTTTCCCCTTTGAGGTTGACGATGGCCTTCGCCACATTTCCCCACGAGGTGTTCTGGGTGAGGATGGCGCCGGTTATCACTTCAACGTCGGTATCGCCCGGCCACCAGTGCTGCGGGCCATAGTGTGCATAGAGGAGGTCATACACCTCTGTCAGCTTCTTGGTATTGCGCGCGTGTGCCATGTGCCGATTGTAGCCCGCTTTATCCTGTGAAAAAAGCACGGACCTATGTTGCATGGCGGAAGACGATCGTCCCCCTTTGGAAAAGGGGGAGAGAGGGGGGATTTGTTTAAAATCCCTCCCGGCCTCCCTTTTTCAAAGGGAGGGGTTGCCGCCTCTAGCTTTATCAAAGATTGTCCGCATCACGCCATCCATGTTTTTAAGCACATCCAGATTGCTGAATCGCAAAACATTCAACCCCATGCCGACAAGGAACACGGTTCTCTCTTTGTCAGCCTGCATTTGTGTTTCTTCAAAATGCCCCCCTCCATCAACTTCAATGACCAGGTTGAGCTTTGCACAATAAAAATCCACTATGTATCGCCCAATCGTTTTTTGGCGATAAAATTGGAATCCGTTCACTTGCTTGCCGCGCAACATACGCCAAAGCTTTTTTTCCGCATCTGTGGGATTATTGCGCATATTTCTTGCGGTGTTTTTAAGCTGCTTCTTATACGGCAACATGATGAAGTGATTTTACTACGGGTACTTGTGAAACTCCCCTTTGGAAAGGGGGAGTGATGGGGATTTGTTTAAAAATTCCTCCCGGCCTCCCTTTTTCAAAGGGAGGAGCGCGATCCGGATAAAAGCGGGCTATTCGATGGTGCGGCGGAAGCGGAGGACCGCGAGGGTGAAAACCGAAACCCCTATCGCCACCAGCGCCAGCACCTGCGGCCAGAGCACGTCGAGGCCGGTTCCCTTGAGGAAAATGCCCCGGATGATTTCGAGGAAGTAGCGGACCGGCACCAGATAGGTGATTTT
>JAHFEI010000164.1:0-1738 GCA_023248615.1 Nitrospinales bacterium
TTTTCTCGATACATGTCCCATTTTCCACGCTCCTTTCGGTTACATGGAATATGAGGCAACGAAGCATTTCCCGTAAAATCAGCCCAATCCTTCGGTTACATTTAATATGAGGCAATTCGTCAGTTCGCAGGTTTAATTTTTAAGCATTGATTTGACTGGGAAATATGTCATAATTGACCGGTTCTGTGGGTTAAGCCAAGTTTGCCTGATAGTAGACATTGCCAAAAACATACGATAACAGCAAGAAGAACAATTAGTTGAAGGACACCGAGTTAAGATGAATAAGCTTTACAAGGAACTTTTAAGCGCTCTCTTGAAACGGAAAGAGGAACTTGTCGCCCTTGAAGCGCACAGTAGCCCTGACAAAATGTTGAATCTTGATCTTGGGCACGGCGACGACATGGATATAGCGGAATCTATAGTGGAGCAAGAGATGTCTATGACGATAAAGCTCCGCTCCTCCAAGGAAATAATAATGATAAACGAGGCGATAGAAAAGCTTCATCGCGGCGTGTACGGCGTATGCGGAAACTGCGAACAGGAGATAGAAAGCAAACGGCTGAAGGCCCGGCCATTTGTTAAGTATTGTATCGGGTGCCAGGAGGAGATGGAACGCAACAACGAGGAAAGCGCCAGCAATGGTACCTCACACCAGTTCGGAAGACTGGAATAGGCCAGGGTATTCGGCTAGAATGGCAGTTGGAAAAGAGGAATTGATTGATGTTTGATATTAAGTTGTACGCACAGGCACTTGCAGTAATCCCACAGCGCTACATGCTCGTAAACGCCATGGTTGCCCGGATGAGACAGCTTCAGGGCGGGGCAGAGCCGCTGGTGGAATGCGAGAACATGCCGCTGTTCGATATCGCGCTGAAGGAAATAGTGGAAGGCAAAATAGCGGTGAAGCAGATTGTGGAAGCGCCGAAAGCCACCCTTACGTTAAAGGCGGAGCATCTGGAATGACATTCCAGAAAAGGGAATGAACGAAGAAAAAGAATTTACAGTAAACGACAGGCGACGGGCCTCAAACCCGGACGCTGAAACCGCGCAGATAACAGAACCCGAAAAGGCGGAAACGGCAAAGCCCAAAAAGAACGCTCCGCCGCCAATAACTTTTTCCACGTTCGTGCTATCGCTCTCCACCTCTGCGGCGATGAACCTGGGCGGCTACCAGGATCCGGTTTCCGGCCACGTGCCGCAAAACCTGGAATTAGCCAAGCAGTCCATAGATATTCTGGGTATACTGCAGGAGAAGACAAAGGGGAACCTGGACGCAGGGGACGCGCAATTGCTGGAATCGGCCCTGTACGAGCTACGGATGCAGTACGTGACGGAACTGAAGAAAGGTTGATGGCATGGCTATCGATGATGAATTAGACAATCGGCCACGGGTAAAAGAGATATCCGAGGAAGAAGGCCGGGCGATAACGGAGAAAACCGACGAAGAAAAAAGCGCCCTCCTACAGATAACAAAAGAACTCTACCAATACCTCGACATACCTCTCACCGTCAGCACCGAGCTGGGCCGCTCGAAAACCACCATCAGGGAAATATTAAAGCTCAATGTCGGTATGGTGGTGGAACTGGATAAGCTCGTCGGCGAACCTATGGAAATTTTCATCAACGGCATGCTCACCGCCAGGGGCGAAGTCGTGGTCGTAAACGAACGGTTCGGCATACGCGTCACCGACGTTATAGACCCGATGGATCTCATCCGCCAAGGCTAACGCCCGCTTCT
>JAHFEI010000164.1:1748-5232 GCA_023248615.1 Nitrospinales bacterium
CCAGAGTACTGGCGGGGTTCCCGTTTCTTAAAACGGATAAACCTACCCCAGTACTGTGATGCTATCTGGTCTAAAAAGGAATGCCTGTATTGGCATCGTTGGATGTATACTGTTCCCGCGCCGGATTGTAAAATCAGTTCCGCCCCGCACATGCTTCCCGCTAGAGACTCCCCTTACTTTGCATGCACAGCATTTTTACCCATCCATTGAGTTTAGTGGTGGAGCTTGGGAGAGTCGAACTCCCGACTTAACAATGCCATTGTTATGTGATCCCACTTCACTAAAGCCCCACTTCTGTGAAACGAGAAGTAGTAAGGATATATTCTGCCATTCCAGTTGTCAAATTCTTTTCGCGTACCCGATATGGTCGGCAAGTGAAAACATCTTACAGCCTTGGTTGAAGGGTAAAAAAAAGGCCTTATCCCACCAGGGGATAAGGCCTATAGGAGCTTTTGCAACAGGAAGTTAGCGCTTGCCCTGCGCGAACCTGCCTGCCCACTGGACGCCGGAGGCGTTGGGGTCGGTCGGTATGCTGGCGGTTTCCCACTTCAGTTCGTTTTTCAGGTACTTGTCGATAGCGGCGGCGGCATTCTTTGCCTGGCCCATCGCAAGTATCACGGTAGAGCCGCCAGTGATGGCGTCGCCTCCCGCGAAGACCCCTTTCTTGCTGGTCTGGCAAGTGACGTGGTCTACCATTATTATTCCCCACTTGTTGATGCGGACTTCCTTGTCCGTGCTGGGGATAATCGGGTTCACGTCGCATCCAAGCGAGAAGACGATAGTATCCACATCGTCGTACACGAACTCGCCGGTGCCTATCGGCTTGCGCCTTCCCGATTCGTCCGGCTCGGACAGCGCCATCTTTTCGCACTTTATCTGTTTGACGAAGTTGTTCTCGTCCGCGATGATTTCCACCGGGTTGTGTAGCCACTTCCAGTTCAGGAATTCCTGTTCGGCATGTTCCAGCTCTTCCGTCCTTGCCGGAGCCTCCGCCCTTGTGCGGCGGTAGTAGCAGGTCACTTCCGCGCCCAGCCGTTTCGCAGTGCGTAGCACGTCCATGCCGGTGTTGCCCGCGCCGATAACGCCTACGCGTTTTCCCTGGTACAGCGGGGTGGAGTAGCGTGGGAATTTCATGGCTTGCATCAGGTATATGCGGGTAAGGTACTCATTGGCGCTGTAAACG
The DNA here is from genome assembly GCA_023248615.1 of Nitrospinales bacterium. Classification (GTDB taxonomy): domain Bacteria; phylum Nitrospinota_A; class UBA7883; order JACRGQ01; family JACRGQ01; genus JAHFEI01. Next base: position 2,932 of record JAHFEI010000164.1, read on the forward strand.
CCGTTAGCGTTCTCCCCCTTGATGCCGAGCATCTTGGGCAGGCCAGCGCCGGATGCGATGAACACCGCATCGAACTTTTCATTTTGCAACAGGTCGTCCAGCGTTAGCACCTTGCCGATTATCATGTCGTACACAAACTGCACGCCCATGTTCTCCAGCATCTTGATATCTTCATCGATTATTTCCAGCGGCAGGCGGAAGCGCGGTATGCCGTAGACCATAACGCCACCGCCCCTGTGGAACGCCTCGAACACTATTACCTCGTGCCCGCGTATCCTCAGTTCGTATGCGGCTGTCAGTCCTGCGGGGCCGGAGCCGACGATGGCTACTTTTTTGCCGGTGGAAGGCGGGATGACGGGCGGCGTAAACGTGCCGTGGGTGCGTTCCCAGTCTGCGGCAAAGCGTTCCAGGCCGCCTATGCCAACTGCGTCGCCCTTTTTGCCTACCACGCAGACAGCCTGGCATTGTTTATCCTGCGGACAGACGCGACCACACGCCGCCGGAAGGAAGTTGGTCTCCCTTATCTTTTTTGCGGCTTCGGCAGGCTTGCCTTCCTCTATCAATTTAAGGAAATCCGGGATGGCTATGCCAACGGGGCAACCATCAATGCAGGCCGGTTTTTTGCACTGTATGCACCGTTGGGCTTCGGTCATGGCCTGTTCCATCGTGTAGCCTACAGGCACTTCCTCGAAGTTGGTAACCCTTTTGGCCGCATCGTGGAGCGGCATATGCACGTAAGGTATCGCCATTTTTTGTTTGGTGTTTAATTCAGCCATCTTCCTTCTCCTAGTTCTCAACCGCCGCTAGGGCTTCTTTTTCCTTGGCCACGAACATCTTCTGCCGTTTTATCAGCTGGTCGAAGTCCACCTTATGCGCATCGAAATCGGGCCCGTGGAAGCATGCGAATTTCGTCTCGCCGCCCACGGAAACGCGGCAGGCGCCGCACATCCCGGTGCCGTCCACCATTATTGCGTTCAGCGAAACGTACGTTTCGATGCCCAGTGGTTTCGTCATGCTTGCCACTGCCATCATCATAGGTACCGGGCCGACGGCCAGCACGTGCGAAATCTTTTCGCCGCGTTTCAGGATTGCCTCCAGCGCATGGGTTACAAAGCCCTGTATGCCGGTGGTGCCGTCGTTTGTTGTCAGCATCACTTCATCACAGACCTTTTTCAGTTCGTCCACCATGATGAGCAGTTTTTCGTTCCTGGCTCCCACGATGCCGATGACGCGGTTGCCCGCCGCTTTCAGGTCGGCTGCCGTCGGTATTACGGCTCCTGTCCCGTAGCCGCCGCCGATAACAACTGCGGTACCTTCGTGTTTTTTGACATGCGAGCGTTCGCCTAGCGGCCCGACGATATCGGCCAAGCACGTGCCTACGCTCATTTGCGTAATCTCGCGGGATGTCCTTCCCGCCGCCATCACGATTATGTGGATGGTTCCTTTTTCCTTGTCCCACCCGGCTATCGAAAGCGGTATGCGCTCGGCAAGCTCGCTGGGGCGTACAATGACGAACTGCCCCGCTTTCAGCTTTTGCGCTATGAACGGCGCGTGTATGGCGAAGAAATAGGTATCCGGGCAGAGTTCCCGTTTTTCCAGGATGCGGAAAGACTGGTAATACTTGTTCCTGGCGGAGCCGCCGTAGCGGAAGTACTGGGCGAACTTTTCCACCTCATGCCGCACGATAAACGCACTGTCCCAGTTGTTTTGCCCATTCTGGCCCAGCAACCCGGCAAATTTATTTCCCAGCTTGCCTTCCTGCTCGCCGGAAAGCATTCCCTTCATCAGCATCTTGCCTAGGGCGCGCGCCGCATTGTGGCGTACCAGCGGCATCGTATCCGAAAGCGCTTCCATTGAGATATCGAACATTTTCAGTTTCAGCTTGTCATCGAAAGCATCGGAGCCGATGTGCCGCGCCAGCCTGCCTGCGGCGTAAATCGCCTCGGCGCGGACGCGGTAGTTTTTAGATTTTGCGGCGACCAGTATTTCCGGCATCGCCTTCAGCGCCTCCGCATCGCGGAAGCAGGCAAGGGCGCCTATCAGGTTGATTACGGCATAATCCTCGGAGCGGTTGGCGTCTATGGCGTCCATCAGCGTTTTCACGGCCGGTTTGCCGTTATGCGCTATGGCGCGACCCAAGTGCGCCGCAGATTCCGAGTCGGCGTTTACCAACTCGGCTGTAAGGAACCCCACCACCGGCATGCCAAACCCGGCTATAATTTTTTCGGCTTTGAAGGCCAATTTTATCATGCCGCTTTTTCCGGCGTAGTCGTGGTAAAAAAGCGTGGACAGGGCTGAGGC